>NZ_BDLP01000558.1:0-2061 GCF_001950415.1 Roseomonas sp. TAS13 | reverse complement strand
GCGCCGCGCCCCTCCCTGCCGGCGCGGCCGGAGACCGGCCCCGGCCAGGACGACCCGGCCAGCCTGCTCGACGCCATGGCCGAGGCGCTCGCCGCCCGCTCCATGCCCGGCTACCAGGCGCCCAGCACGGGCCCCGGCGCCGGCCGCCACGTCGAATTCATGGGCTGGCGCCCCTCCGACATGATGGGCGAACTGCTCCGTGCCCGGGGCGAGCGGAACATCCCCCGCAACCCGACCATCCTGGCCGAGCGCGCCTTCCACACCACCAGCGACTTCCCCGCGCTGCTCTCGGCCGCGGCCAACAAGATGCTGCTCGCGGCCTATGCCCCGGCGCAGCCGACCTATCGCACGCTGTTCCTCCGCCGCGATTTTCGGGACTTCAAGCCGCACCGCCACCTGCGCGTGGGGGATTTCCCCAACCTCGTGGCGCTGTCCGAGAACGGCGAGATCCAGGCCGGCACCATGTCGGAAAGCCAGGAGCTGGTGTTCCTGCAGACCTTCGCGCGCCGCATCCGTGTGACGCGGCAGATGCTGGTCAACGACGACCTCGGCGCCTTCACCGACTTCGCCTCCATGATCGGCCGGCGCGTGGCCGATTTCGAGAACGCGACGGCCTATGCGCTGGTGAACAGTGCCAACGGCGATGGCCCGACGCTCATCACCGGCAATGCCGCGGTCTTCGGGACGGCCGCGGCCCGCGCCAACAAGGCCGGCGCCGGCACGCTGCTCGACCTGCCGAACCTGGCGCTCGGCCGTGCCGCCGTGATGCGGCAGCGGACGCTCGACGGCCTGCCCATCGCGGTGGGCGCGCAGATGCGCCTGCTGGTCGGGCCGAACCAGGAGCTCGCGGCGCGGCAGCTGACGGTTAGCGTCGCCGCGACGCAGACCTCGAACGCGAACGTCTATGCCGGCTTCGTGCAGCCGCTGGTCGAGCCGCTGATCCCCGCCAACCGCTGGTACCTGTTCTCGGATCCCTTCGCCGCACCGGTCTACGTCTACGGCTACCTGAACGGCGCCGAGGGGCCGCAGGTCACCACGGGCAATGTCCAGGGCGTGGACGGCGTCGAGGTGTCGGTGATCTTCGACTTCGGCGTCGGCGCCATCGACTGGCGCGGCGCCTGGTTCAATCCGGGCACCTGATCCCGGCTCCTACCGTCCATCATGAACCCATGCAGAGGGCGTCCTTCGGGACGCCTTCTGCGTTTCTGGAGACCCCAATCCCATGCGCAACTACGTCCAGCCGGGCAACAGCCTGGCCATCGCCGTCCCCTATGCGGGTGGCATCCTCTCCGGCCAGGGCGTCCTGGTCGGCGCGCTGTTCGGCGTCGCCGCCGTCGATGGCGCGCAGAACGCCGTCATCGAGGCCGCCACCCAGGGCGTGTTCGACATCACCAAGGAGCCGGCACTCGCCATCACCGCCGGCGCCCGCGTCTTCTGGGACAACACCAACCGGCGCATCACCACCACGGCGACCGGCAACTTCCAGGTCGGCATCGCCAGCCTGGCCGCACTCGCCGCGGACACCACCGTCCGGGTTTGGCTCAATCGCGTGCCGGCGATCGGCACGTGAGTATCGATCCCAAGGCCACCCGGGGCTATCGCAACCGCAATCCGGGCAACATCGAGCACGTCCCCGCTAACAAATGGCAGGGGCTGGCCGATCCGCCTTCGGATGGGCGGTTCTGCCGCTTCACCAGCCATGAGTTCGGCATTCGCGCGCTGGCGGCGCTGCTGGTCACTTACCAGGACCGACACAAGCTGCGCACACCGCGCGCCATCATCGAGCGCTGGGCGCCCAAGGTGGAGAACGACACCGCCGCGTACATCGCTGTGGTCGCGCGGCGGATCGGCGTCGGGCCGGATGATGCGATCGACCTCCACAGCCACGCGCATCTGCGCCCGCTGGTCGAGGCGATCATCCACCACGAATGCGCGGGGCTGGCCTATCCGGCCGCGGTGATCGACCGCGCGCTCACCCTGGCCGGGGTGCCGCCTGCGCCGCCGGCGACCCTGCGGGCTGTCTCTTGATCACATCTACGCACAGCTCCACCGTAAGGCGAA
>NZ_BDLP01000557.1:0-2072 GCF_001950415.1 Roseomonas sp. TAS13 | reverse complement strand
GCGCCGTGGCGGCGAGGCCCGGCACCGCCATCGCCGCCAGCCCCGCGGCGGTTCCCTGCATCAGCCGGCGGCGGGAGGCGCTGCTCTCGTCCTGGTCCATGGCGGTTCTCCTGTCCGTATCGCGGATGGAGGACGCCGCGCCCCATGGTTGTCCCACCAGCGCCACGCTCCTCGCATCCACGAAACGCTCGCCGGAGGAGGCCGGTGTCTTGTAGCGGTGTCACAGCCCGGCGAGGGCCTGCCGGGATGGCACCCGGCACACCCCCACCCGGCAAGGGCGGCTCAGTCCGCCGGACGCACGTCCTGGGCCCGCGTGTACTCGTCCGCGCGGGCGTCGATGCTCAGGCCGTGCCGCAGCGCCCAGGCGTTCTTCTGGATGTGGATCGGGATCAGCCCCGTATCCGCCATCGCCATCCGCGTCGCCTCCTGCAGGATCGCCTCCCGCTTCGCGTCGTCGAGGGTCCGCATGGCCTCGTTCAGCTTCGTATCGAAGGCAGGGTTGGAGTAGTGCCCGCGGTTGGAGGCGCCGGTGCCCAGTTCCTTGTCCTGCGTCGCCAGCAGGGCGCGCAGCATGGTGGAGGCCTCGCCGCTGGTCGCCGCCAGGCCCATCAGGTGGACGCTGGTGTCGCTACGGCTGGCACGCGCGATGAAGGCGGTGAAGGGCTGCGCGTCGACCTGGGTCCGCACGCCGATGCGCGTCCACATCTGCCCGACCGCCTGGATGATCCGCGCATCGTTCATGTAGCGGTCGTTGGGGCCGTGGATGGTGATGCGGAACCCCTGCGGATAGCCCGCCTCGGCCAGCAGCTTCCTCGCCGCCTCCGGATCGGCCTTGGGCGCCGGCAGGTCGGGCACGTAGCCGGTGGTGCCCTCCGCCATGACCTGCCCGGTGGGAACCGTCGCATCCTCCATCACCCGCGCCGCGATGGCCTGCCGGTCGATGGCGATCGACAGCGCCTGGCGCACCCGCGCGTCGCGCAGCGGGTTGCGGCCAAGCTTCTGCCCGTCCGGCCCGGTGACGAAGGGCGAATCGCCCTCGTTGCCCTGGTCCATCGCGAGATAGATCAGCCGCAGCCCGACCGTCTCCTCGACATTGATCCGCTTGTCGTCGCGCAGCCGCTTCAGGTCGCTGGTCGGCACCTGGTCGATCACGTCCACATCGCCCGCCAGCAGCGCCGCGGTGCGGGCGGCGTCGCTGGTGATCATGCGGTAGTGCACCTTGGACCAGTGCGGCTTGTCGCCCCAGTAGGCGTCGTTGCGCTCCAGCTCGATGCGGTCGCCGCTGCGGTAGGAGACGAGGCGGAAGGGGCCGGTGCCGATCGCCGCCTTGCCGCTGTTGAAGTCCTCGGTCGTCGCGCCCTCATGCGTCTGGCGGTCCAGCATCATGACGTTCACGAGGTCGGTCGGCAGCAGCGGATAGGGCGCCTCCGTGTGGAAGCGGACGGTCAGCGGATCGACGATCTCGACGCGCTTGATGGCCCGGACATACTGCGCGAAGGACGAAGGCGAATTCGGCACCGTCGGCACGCGGGCGATGGTGAAGGCCACGTCCTCCGCCGTGAAATCCTGTCCGTTATGGAACTTCACGCCGGGGCGCAGCTTGAACTCCCAGGTCGTCTCGTCCACCGGGCGCCAGGACAGGGCGAGGCCGGGCCGCGGGCGCACATTGGCATCCGTGGCGACCAGCGTGCCGAAGACCATCCCGGCCACGCCCGAATTGGGCGTGAGGTTGTGGTAGTGCGGGTCCATCGAGGTGACCTGCGCCCCCACGCCCATGGTCAGCTCCTGCGCGCCCGCCTCCGCCGTGGCGAGGGTGAGCGAGAGCGCGGCGATCCCGCCGAGAAGGACTCGTTTCAGCATGGTGGTCTCCATCCGTGTGTCTGGCGTGTCCGGTCCGGCCGCTGCGGGCGGCTCTGGGCCCCGGAAGCGACGGGGCTCCGGGGCGAGGGGCCGTGCCGGGCGGGCGGTTCATGGCTCCCCCTGGCACGCCCATGGTTGACGCCGCGTGAACGGCGGCGCGCGGTTCAGCCGCGCTGCTGGCGCAGCGGCGGCGGCAGCACCTCGCCGGGGAT
>NZ_BDLP01000556.1:0-2074 GCF_001950415.1 Roseomonas sp. TAS13 | reverse complement strand
GCGTTCCGCCAGATGCGTGGCCAGCCGCCGCGCGGCGGCGACGGTCAGGCCCAGCACCAGGGCCGCCGCCAGGGCGGGGCCGGTCCCGGCCAACAGCAGCAGCGCCGTGCCGGAAAGCAGCGAGGCCCAGAGCCCCCAGCGCGCGGAACGGCGCACCAGGTCGGCCTCCAGCGCATCC
The DNA here is from genome assembly GCF_001950415.1 of Roseomonas sp. TAS13. NCBI lineage: Bacteria > Pseudomonadati > Pseudomonadota > Alphaproteobacteria > Acetobacterales > Roseomonadaceae > Roseomonas > Roseomonas sp. TAS13. The sequence continues at coordinate 1,896 of NZ_BDLP01000556.1, read as the reverse complement.
ACGTCGCCCACCACGCGCGCCGTGGCCTCTCCGGTGGACAGTGCCAGGGCGGTGGCGGGGGGCGAGGCGGCCAGGGCGCGGAACAGGGCCGGACGCAAGCGCGCCAGGGCACGCAGCGCGGCATCGTGCCCGACCAGCCTTTCGCCATAGCGGCCGCCGGTGCGCAGAATGGCAAGCAGGCGTATGGCGGCGCTGGGCAGCATGTAGTTGAAGCCCTGCGCCACCGCCGGCCCGCCCAGCCCGGCCAGGGCGGCGGCGGTGATGAACCAGCCGGACAGGCCCAGCAGCGTCACCGAGGCGGCCGCGACCAGGGCGGCGAGGAAGCCGGCCAGCAACAGCCGGGGCCGCTGGCGCCGGCATTCCGCGCCAAGGATCGCGCGGAGCGGGCTGCCCGCGACGGGCGGGACTGGCGCCGGGGCAGGGGGCGCGGCCCTGGGGGCCGGTACGGCGGCATCGCCTGGCGGCAGGGCGTGGAGCTTGGTCATGGCGGGCTCAGCTCAGGCGCAGGACGCGGTCGGCGACGGCCGCCAGGCGCCCGGAATGGGTGGCGATCAGGGTGGTGCGGCCGCCCTTTGCGGTGGCGCGCCGGATGGTCTCGATCAGCGCCGCCTCCGAGGCAGCGTCGAGATGCGCGGTGGGCTCGTCCAGCAGCAGCACCGGTGCCGGCTTCAGCAGGGCGCGGGCCAGGGCGATGCGCCGCCGCTCGCCGCCGGAAAGGCCACTGCCGCGCTCGTCCAGCCGCGCCGCCGGCCCGCCCTCGCGCCGGGCCAGCAGCATGCCGAGTCCGGCCTGTTCCGCCGCCGTGGTGATGGCGGGCACCAGTTCCGGCACCGGCACGCCGGGGCGCGACAGGGCGATGTTTTCGGCCAGGCTGCCCGGCACGATCAGCGGCGCCTGCCCCATCCAGGCCACCGAGGGTGCGAAGGAGCCCGCCTCCGACAAAGCGAGCCCGTCCACCAGCACCTCCCCCTCGCTCAGCGGCGCCAGGCCCAGCAGCAGGTTCAGCACCGTGCTCTTGCCCGCGCCGCTCGGCCCGAGCAGCGCCACCGTCTCGCCGGGGGCAATGTCCAGGCTGAAGCCGGACAGGGCCGGCCGGTCCTCGCCGGGATAACGGACCGTGACATCCCGGAAGCGGATCGCCGGAGCCTGGCGCAGCGGCGCGGCCTGGGCGGCCGGGGCCTTCGCCATGGCCTCCAGCGCCGAAAGCCGGTCGGCGGCGACCTCGGCGGCCTGCTTCTCGTGATAGGCGGCGGCAAGGCGGCGCATCGGGGCGTAGAATTCCGGCGCCAAGGCCAGGACGAAGAAGGCTTCCGCCAGGGTCAGCGTTCCCGGCACCTTCACCGGCAGCAGGCCGAGCAGGTTGAAGCCCGCATAGACCGCGACCAGTGCCACCGAGAGGGCGGCAAAGAACTCCAGCGCGCCGGAGGACAGGAAGGCGACGCGCAGCACGCCCACGGTGCGGCGGCGCAGCTCCTCGGCGGCGGTGCCGAGGCGCGTGGCCTCGCGCTCCTCCGCGCCGAAGGCCAGCAGCACCGGCAGCGCCCGCACCCGGTCGGCGAAGAGCTCCGACAGGCGTGACAGGGCGGAGAACTGCCGCCGCTGCGCATCCGCCGCGGCGCCGCCGGCCAGGGCCAGGGCGAGGATGAAGGGCGGCAGGGTGAGCAGGAGGATGCCCGCGCTGACCGGGCTGGCCCAGGCGGCGGCGAGCAGGACCAGGAAGGGCACCAGCGCCGCCGCGTGGCGCGCGGGCAGGAAGCGGGCGAGGTAGCCGTCCAGCGTCTCCACCTCGTCCACCGCCGCGTTCAGCAGGGCGCCGCTGGCCGGGCGCTCTCCGGCGGGGATGGCGAGGCTCGCCACCACGACGCGCCGCCGCAGAGCCGTCTTGGCCTGTCTCTT
>NZ_BDLP01000555.1:0-2075 GCF_001950415.1 Roseomonas sp. TAS13 | reverse complement strand
CGCCTTACGGTGGAGCTGTGCGTAGATGTGATCAAGAGACAGGCTGCGCGTCACGCAGCAATGCCGGGCCGAGGATCTGGAGCGCACCCGCGACGCCTATGCCGCGGCCGGGGTGGCGGCGGAACTCGCGCCCTTCTTCCCCGATGTCGCGGCCCTGTACCGGAACGCGCATCTGGTGATCTCCCGCGCCGGCGCCTCCTCGGTGGCGGAACTGGCCTGTGCCGGCCGCCCCGCCATCCTGGTCCCGCTCCCCGGCGCCATCGACGACCACCAGAGCGCCAATGCCCGCGCCATGGCGGCCTCCGGCGCTGCCGAGGTGATGTTGCAGGCGGGAAACCAGTCCGGGAATCCGGACGGTTTCACGCCCGCGGCGCTCGCTTCGGCGTTGACCGCCCGGCTGGAAGACCCTACCCGCCTCATTCCGGCCGCCGCCGCCGCGGCCGGGCTCGCCCGCCCCGATGCCGCCGCCCTGCTCGCCGACCGCGTGCAGGCCCTGGCGCATTCGCACACGACCCGCTGAGAGGGAGCCCGCCCTATGCGCGCCCTGCCGCTCAATATCGGCCCCATTCATTTCGTCGGCATCGGCGGCATCGGCATGTCGGGCATCGCCCAGGTGCTGCACAACCTCGGATACCACGTCCAGGGCTCCGACGTGGCGGAAGGCTACAACATCGCCCGGCTGCGCGAGGCCGGGATGCAGGTCCATATCGGCCATGACGCCGCCAATCTGGGCGAGGCCGCCGTGGTCGTCGTCTCCTCCGCCATCAAGCGCGACAACCCGGAGCTCCAGGCGGCGCGGGAGCGCATGATCCCGGTCGTCCGCCGGGCCGAGATGCTGGCCGAGCTGATGCGCCTGAAATGGTCCATCGCCATCGGCGGCACGCACGGCAAGACCACCACCACCTCGCTGGTCGCCACGGTGCTGGAGGCCGCGCGCCTCGACCCGACCGTGATCAACGGCGGCATCATCAACGCCTATGGCAACAACACCCGCCTGGGCGAGGGCGACTGGATGGTGGTGGAGGCCGACGAGAGCGACGGCTCCTTCCTCAAGCTGCCCGCCGTGGTCGCCGTGGTCACCAACATGGACCCGGAGCACCTGGACCACTGGGGCACCGCCGAGGCGATGAAGGAAGGCTATGCCCAGTTCGTGGGCAACATCCCCTTCTACGGCTTCGCGGTCCTCTGCGCCGACCATCCGGGGGTGCAGGCGATGATCCCGCGTCTGTCCGACCGCCGCATCGTCACCTACGGCTTCTCGCCCCAGGCCGATGTGCGGGCCGAGCGCGTGATCACCGACCGCATGGGCGCCACCTTCGAGGTCGTGGTGCAGGACCGGCTGAACAAGCGGACCCGCCACCTCAAGCCCTTCCGCCTGCCGATGCTGGGCCAGCACAACGTCCAGAACGCGCTGGCCGCCATCGCCGTCGGCGTGGAGATGGAGGTGCCGGAGGAGACGATCCGCACCGCGCTGGTGGGCTTCAAGGGCGTCAAGCGCCGCTTCACCCGCGTCGGCGACGCCGGCGGCATCACCGTCATCGACGACTACGGCCACCACCCAGTGGAGATCGCGGCGGTGCTGAAGGCCGCCCGCCAGGCCGGCGCCCGCGACGTGGTCGCGGTGGTCCAGCCGCACCGCTATTCCCGCCTGCAGATGCTCTTCGAGGAATTCTGCAAGTGCATGAACGACGCCGGCACGGTGATCGTGGCCGATGTCTACGCGGCCGGCGAGGCACCGATCGAGGGCGTGGACAAGGACGCGCTGGTCGAGGGGCTGCGCGCCCATGGCCATCGCAGCGTCGTCCCCCTGCCCGGCCCGGACTCCCTGGCCGAGATGGTGCATGCCATCGCCCGCCCCGGCGACTACGTGGTCTGCCTCGGCGCCGGCAACATCACCGGCTGGGCCCATGCCCTGCCGGAGCAGCTCGCCGAGCTACAGGCCCGCTCCGGCCCGCGCGACGCCTTTGGCGCGCCTTCCCGCCGCGCCATCGCCAGCGCGCCCTGAACCGGCACCCGGACCCGCGATGAGCGCCGCCGCCCCCGCCCCGCCGGAACACGCCGCCCCCCTGCCGGAC
>NZ_BDLP01000554.1:0-2075 GCF_001950415.1 Roseomonas sp. TAS13 | reverse complement strand
ACATCGTCGAGACCGGCAACGATAGTTGGCGATTCAAGAACCGCGCCTGAACGCCCCCTCAACACACCTCACAAGAGGGTCCCTTTTGCGTGCCGATCTGGGGTCCCAATTCAGTGCCGATTGACAGCGCGGCCCAATGCTCGCTGTCGTAGCGTGCGCAAAGGCCGTTCAGCCGGCTCGCTTCGCCGCTGCCGGGCTGATCTACGACGAGACTGGCGACACCACGGCGGGCGAGCATGGCGGGAAGGCCGACCGCATACTTCATTTCCTTCGTGCTATCGAGGCCATTGACCTGGACCAGCACCGGCTGGCGGCCCGCCACGCCCTCGGCCCGCACGTAGAGTGCGGCAAGATGGGCTCCCTCATAGGGGATCTCGACGCGCTCGCAATTCGCGCCTGTCAGGGTGATCCCGCGAATGAACAGGTCGAGCCCCCGCTTGTAGAGCGCGAGGCGGTCAGGTGCCCCATGTGCCTGCAGCCGCTCCGCCGTGGCGAGATAGATCGAAGCGCGCAGATACTTCTCTCCTGCCGAGAGCATCCGTGCACTGCCCTCGTCCTCCCGCGCGAGGTCCGCGAGCTTGCCGGCCATCCGAGCCCAGACGGCGCGAAAGGCCCACGTGCCCTCGGCATCGGGATGCTTCGACGCCTCGAGCAGAGGCGCGCACATCTCCTCGATTTCTCCCATTCTGGCGCCGCTTTCGATCGCCAGATCGACGGACAAATTCCACACGTAGTTTGCGGGGAAATACTTGAACATGTTCTTTCCCGATCTCCGCCCTCCCAGACGGTTCGCTCTGACCGGCCTTTCTCGGTGGAAGCTAGCCTATGGCCAAGGATTTCAGAAATGAATAGTTTCAATCATACGAATGAACTGTATGAATGAATCGATTGCACAGCTTGCTGGCATTGACAGATTCCATTTTTGGGGCCTGGTCCGGCGCCACTACCATCGCACCGGCTCGGTCCGGCGCCACCGTCTGACGGCCGAGGGGAGGAATAATGAAACTGGCAACCTTGTCTCTGGTGTTCCGTCGCGATGTATGCCGGCCACATGCACCTCCACGATCCGGCATGGATGGGATGTCGCTTGCACGACAGCGCGCTCCGGTTTGGTCCCGTTGATTGGTGTGTGGCGCAGACGTACTAGCGCAGCCCGAACAGGCGATCGCGCACGCTGATCAGATGTGCCCGCATCAGCCGCTCGGCCAGGGCGGGATCGCGACGGCCGATGGCGCGCACAATCTCTTGGTGTTGCGTGGTAGTGTCGGCAAGCGGCAACTCGCCCACGAACACGTCCTGCAACCGGGCATCGAGTCCTGTTCGGCCATGCGCCCGCAAGGTCTCGTAGAGGAGCGTCAGCAGACTGTTGTGCGTTGCCGTGGCGATCAAACGGTGCAGCCTCTCGTCCTGTCGCTTCCACTGCGACAACTGCCGGGCGGACCGCATCTCGGCCATGCAGGCCTCGAGGTCGGCGATATCGGCTGGCCGCGCCATGATCGCCGCTCGCGACGCCAGCAACGGCTCGATAAGGAGGCGCGCGTCCATGATCTCGTTGAGGCTCGCGCCATCCAGCCACTGCTGCGGTGACGCCGGCGGCGCCGGGCGGCCGACGAAGGTGCCCTTACCCACGTGTCGCCAGATCGTCCCTTCGGCTTCAAGCCTTTTCAGCAGGGTGCGCAGCCGTCCGCGCGACATGCCCACCTCCTCAGCCAGCCGTGGCTCGGGCGGCAACTGGGTCTCGTCCTCCAGCGCCTCGATATAGGCGCGTAGCCGCGTCATATCCTGGTCCTGGTTCAGTTCCACGTCACCCATCATCCACCTCGGCTCGCCCGAAGATTAGCGGGCAGTGCAGGACGCATCAATAAATCAATTGACATGATTCAATATGCGATGTTGAAGCGCTCTAAGAACCCGTTTCATAACGGCTGAGGCGGGGTGAGCGGCGGGAGTTCTGCGCGTTCGGAGGGTGTCTGACGTCCTTCGAGGTGGCCCATGTGGACCCCTGCCGCCCGCGCGCAGCTTGCGCGCGGCTCCCAGCCTTATGCAACGTGCCTGACCGATGCCGAGTGGGCCCT
>NZ_BDLP01000553.1:0-2080 GCF_001950415.1 Roseomonas sp. TAS13 | reverse complement strand
GTCGATCAGCGCCGCCAGCCGCACCAGTTCGTGCCGCCCATCGATCATGTCGACCAGCCGCGGCCGCAGCAGATCGGCCTGTTCCGGCGGGCGCGGGCGGTGCTTCATGCCCACAAGATTCGCAGGGTTTGTCGTCGAAAACAATCGAACCCTGCAAATCCAGGTCGCCGAGCCCGGAAAATCTCACAGCTAGATCAGTGCCTTACGAGTTATTCAAGGCCGACTATTTAAGATCGGCCCTCTTCATTGGATCATACACGACCGTTACCAGTTCTTTTGATTTAGGAACGCTTCTCAGATCAACATTTTTTATTTCCACCAGCTTTCTATAGAAATTTGACCCAAATTCTGGATAATCGGGATGAATAGAAACCATTGGAGAAACCGAAATTATCGACGCCCCAATCGATCCCCCATAGAATAGGGCCGCAAAGCCTCCCATGCTTGCTCCATAGCAAGCAGAGCGTCGGTACAGCGAACACGTGCCGCCTACAGATCGCACAAATTCTCCAAGCGACAAATCTTGATACCAATTATCCCTTCGCTTTCTAACAGCAATAACGTCGATCCCGGCTTCTATTAAGAATTTCTCGCCGAACCCCAGGTCATCTGGGTTATTGCGCCACATTTCCGAAAAGGTTACCACCACGACATCTCGGTTGCCTAGCTCTGAGGCAACATGGACAATGCGGGTTTCACCGTTGTCCAAGAGCGTTTTTGTCGGAAAACGAGCTAGCACTAGTCCTCCACGAGTCGGCTTACAGGGGACCCGATTGCAGCGCCCGACCAGAGGAACTCGGCAGCCCTTCCGGGAGATGTAGACAACTATGGTCCCCGACCACCATCAACGGCAAGTCAGGCAGTGAGCCGTCGATCAAGCGCACGCCTGCTGCGGCAGCGATGCACTCGGCAACCTCTCCGAGGTGGGCAAAGCCGCTCCACTCGTCGCCCGCCGTCATCAGCAATCTTGCCAAGACCTCCAATTCGTGAACGTGGCGGCCCTGGTATAACCGATAGTTCTTGAGCATCACACCGGCTGGGATCAGCTTGAGTAGTGCTGCATGATCAAGGCTGCTGGCGACCTGACCCTGCTCCGCGGCGATGAGTTTCCGGATCACAGTCTTCGGTCCACGGCCAGCGGTGGGCGTTGAAAACTCGCGCCCGGCGTAGATGTCCAGTATCGTGCCGAACAAATCATGGCCTGTCGCTAGCTCGTATGCGGCTATCATTTCACCGCCCATGGGGCGTGCGTTCACCTCGAGCAATACGGGCCCACTTTCCGTGAATACCATCTCCGCGTCGAACAGCCCTACGGACAGGTCGAGCGCCTCGCACACAGAGACGGCGTAGTCGGCGCACGCGGACGCGGCGTGGTGCTCTGGGCTGATGGGCAGCACGGAGCCAAAGCCCACGCTTGGGTTGACGGCCTGCTCAGCATGGAGGGCGACGGATACAGCATGCCAGTTTCGGTGTCCCGCGGCTACGCAGACCGACAGGATGGGCCCCTTCAGGACCTCTTCACAAATGAATCCGTTGGCAAAGATCCATTGCATGTACGCCTGAGCAGCCGCTTGCACGCGACGTGCCTCGGCTTGATACCAGTCGACCTGCTCATCGTTGTAAAGCGGGTAACACACGCGGCTTCCAGATCCTCTGGCCGGCTTAACGATGCAGGGCAGTCCGATCGCGGTGACGGCGGCGGGAATCTGATCGACCGCGGCTGCAGCGGCATATCGCGGCATGGTGAAACCGTGTGCCTTCAGGGCGGCCCGCGTGGCCACCTTGTCTCTGGCGATGCTCACGACACTTGACGAGGTGAAGGTCAATCCGAGCATTTCGCAGGCCTGTGCTACATGGTCGGCCTTGAATAACTCGTAAGGCACTGATCTAGCTGTGAGATTTTCCGGGCTCGGCGACCTGGATTTGCAGGGTTCGATTGTTTTCGACGACAAACCCTGCGAATCTTGTGGGCATGAAGCACCGCCCGCGCCCGCCGGAACAGGCCGATCTGCTGCGGCCGCGGCTGGTCGACATGATCGATGGGCGGCACGAACTGGTGCGGCTGGCGGCGCTGATCGAC
>NZ_BDLP01000552.1:0-2087 GCF_001950415.1 Roseomonas sp. TAS13 | reverse complement strand
CCGCGCGCAGCGTCGGCGCGGTGGCGGTGACGCCCAGCACGCGCCCGCCGGTGGCGAGGATCTCGCCGCCCGGCCCGGCGGAGGTGCCCGCGTGATAGACCACCACGCCCGGCACGGCGCCGGCCTCGTCCAGCCCGCGGATCGCCGTGTTCTTCGCATAGGCGCCGGGATAGCCGCGCGCCGCCACGACCACGACCATGGCCGGGTCGGGCGACCAGCGCAGGCCGAAATCCTTCAGCTCTCCGTCGCAGGCGGCGATCAGCGCCGCCAGCAGGTCGGAGCGCAGCCGCGTCATCAGCACCTGGCATTCCGGGTCGCCGAAGCGGACATTGTACTCGATCAGCTTCGGCCCCTGCGCCGTCAGCATCAGCCCCGCGAAGAGCACGCCGCGGAAGGGCGCGCCGCGCCGCGCCATCTCCGCCAGGGTCGGCCGGACGATCCGCTCCATGGCCTCGGCCTGGAGCGCCTCGGTGAAGGCCGGGGCGGGGGAATAGGCGCCCATGCCGCCGGTGTTCGGACCGGTGTCGCCATCGCCGACGCGCTTGTGATCCTGCGCCCCGACCAGGGGCAGGGCATGGCTGCCGTCGCAGAGGGCGAAGAAGGAGACCTCCTCGCCGACCAGGCATTCCTCGACCAGGATCGAGGCGCCCGCCGCGCCGTGGATGCCGCCATCCAGCATGTCGGTGACGGCGGCCTCGGCCTCCTCCAGCGTGGCGGCCACCACCACGCCCTTGCCGGCGGCGAGGCCGTCGGCCTTGATCACGATCGGTGCGCCCTTCGCCCGGACATAGGCCATGGCCTCGGCACTGTCGGTGAAGCAGGCCCATTCGGCCCCCGGCACGCCGGCGGCTTCGGCGACCTCGCGGGTGAAGCTCTTGGAGCCCTCCAGCCGCGCCGCGGCGGCGGAGGGGCCGAAGCAGCGGATGCCCGCCTCGGCGCAGGCATCGGCCAGGCCCAGGGTCAGCGGCGCCTCGGGGCCGACCACCACGAGGTCCACCTCCTTCTCCTTCGCCAGGGCGAGCTGCCCGGCGACGTCCTCGGCCGCCACGGGCAGGCATTCGGCGATCCGCGCGATCCCGGCGTTGCCGGGGGCCACCCAGAGCCCGGTCAGCAGGGAGGAATCCAGCAGCTTCCGGGCCAGGGCGTGCTCCCGCCCCCCGCCGCCCACCAGCAGCACCTTCATCGCGCGATCTCCACCAGTCGCCCGGCGCCTCGGGAAAGGCCCGGTTTTGTCGGTCGCCCCGGCGCGTAGCATAATGGACGGCGATGAGCGAAACCGCCGCCTCCGCCGCCAAGGGCTCCCCTGGAGCCTCCAACATCCCCGAATACACCGTGGCCGAGATATCGGGCGCGGTGAAGCGCACGCTGGAGAGCAGTTTCGGCCGCGTCCGCATCCGGGGCGAGGTCACGGAATGCCGCCCCTATGGCGCCAACCGCTTCTACTTCTCGCTGAAGGACGAGGGCGGGCAGATCCGCGCGGTGATCTGGGCCTGGAGCGCCGGGCGCACCGGCCTGCGGCCCGAGAACGGCACCGAGGTGATCGCGACCGGCAAGATCACCGCCTATGGCGACCGCTCGACCTACCAGATCGTGGTGGACCGGCTGGACTATGCCGGAGAGGGCGCGCTGCTCGCCCGTGTCGAGCGGCTGCGAAAGGCGCTGGAGGCGGAGGGCCTCTTCGGCGAGGAGCGCAAGCGCCCCCTCCCCGGCCTCCCGCGCGTGATCGGCGTGGTGACCAGCGCCCAGGGCGCGGTGATCCAGGACATCCGCACCACCCTGCTGCGGCGCTTTCCCTCGCGCATCCTGCTCTGGCCGGTGGCGGTGCAGGGCACCGGCGCGGCGGAGCAGGTCGCGGCGGCCATCGCCGGCTTCAACGCCCTGCCGGAAGGCTTCCCCCGTCCGGACGTGCTGATCGTGGCGCGCGGCGGCGGCTCGCTGGAGGACCTGATGGCCTTCAACGAGGAGATCGTGGTCCGCGCCGCCGCCGCCAGCCAGATCCCGCTGATCTCGGCGGTGGGGCACGAGACGGACACGACGCTGATCGACTTCGCCTCCGACCGCCGCGCCCCCACCCCCACCGCCGCCGC
>NZ_BDLP01000551.1:0-2088 GCF_001950415.1 Roseomonas sp. TAS13 | reverse complement strand
GAGATGGCGCGGGCGGGCGGGTCAGCGGAGGGGCTGGTCGTCCGGGCCGGCCATGCCGGGCTGGCGGACGGCCTCGACGCCGCCACTGATGGGCTGCCCACCGGCGCGGAGGCAGTCGTTGGTGGCGCTGAGCTGGGCGGCGGCGACCTCGGCCTGCCAGCGCTGGTACCAGGTGATGTTGTCGATGGGGGGCTGCTGGCGCATCAGCGCGACGACCTCCGGCCGGCGGGCGGCCTCGCGGCGGCAGGCGGCCTCCTGCGGGTTCTCGGCGCGGGGGACGGGCTGGACGATGGCCCCACCCGGATTGCAGGCGGCCAGGAGCGGCAGGGCGGCCAGGAGGGCAAGCGGCAGGGCCGCACGGGTGGGGCGCACACGGGCGGGGCGCGCATGGGCGGGGTGCACACGGGCGGGGGACATGGTGCGGGGGCGCGGGGCGAAGGCGGGCATTCAGGTGTTCTCCAGCCAGTCCTCGATCAGACGGCGCGCGATGGAATCGGCGCGCGGCAGGCGCAGGCCGAGGGTGTCGATGCTGCGGAGCTCGTCCCGGGTGAACCAGCGGGCGTCGCGGATCTCGTCCGGGTCGATGGTGATGGCATCGGACAGGGCCTCCCCATGGAAGCCGATCATGACGGAGGCCGGAAAGGGCCAGGGCTGGGAGGAATGGTAGTGGACCTCGCCGACGCGGATGCCCGCTTCCTCCAGCACCTCGCGGCGCACGGCTTCCTCCAGGCTCTCGCCCGGTTCCACGAAGCCGGCCAGGGTCGAATACATGGTCGTGTCGGGGAAGCGGGGGGAGTTGGCGAGGAGGCAGCGGTCGCCCCGGAGGATCAGCATGATCACGGCGGGGTCGGTGCGGGGGAAATGCATGGTGCCGCAATTCGCGCAGCGGAGCGTGTTGCCGGCGGCACGCGGCTCGCAGACGCCGCCGCAGACGCCGCAGAAGCGGTGGCGGCTGCGCCAGTGGAGCATGCCGCGGGCATGGGCGAGGAGGCTGGCCTCGCCGGGCGGCATGAGGGCGGCGACGGGGCGCAGGTCGGCGAAGCGGCCCATCTCCGGCGACAGCAGGGGGAGCGGGTCCTCGGCGGCGGAACAGTCCACGGCGAAGACGGGGCGGCCCTTCAGCGGCCCCTCCTCGAAGAGGCCGAGCAGCACCCAGGGGGCGGGCCCGTGGGGGGCAAGCCCAGGGGGGGCCGGCGCCGGGCCGGCGGTCATGCGGAGGGCCTCGGCGGTGGCGGGGGTGAGGAGGACGGCCTCGGGCTCGCCGGCGGCATTGTCGCGGAGCAGGGACTGGCTGCGCCAGACGGGGACGAAGAGGGCATCCTCGCGCGCCAGCTGGGCGGCGACGAAATCCGCCTCGTCACGGCGGCCGGAGACCCGGTCGAGGGGGCTGCCGGTATAGGCGTTGGGGCGACTGGCGGGGATGGAGAGCATGGGGCCGGCAAACTGCCACGGGCGCCGGGGGTGGTCCACCGAGGCGGACCGAGTCCGGGCGGAAGGCCCCGGATGGCGGCGCCGGGATCAGAGACGCTTCTCGAAGAAGGTGTCGGGGTAGGGATCGTCGTTGAAGCGGGGGATCTCGGTCCAGCCGGAGGCGCGGTAGAGCTGCATGGCCTCCGGCAGCGCGCGGTTGGTGTCGAGGCGGAGGACCGGGATCGAGAGCTCCCGGGCGGTGGCCTCGGCGGCGTCCATGAGGCGTCGCGCGACGCCCAGGCCGCGCGCGGCGGGCGAGACCCAGAGGCGCTTGATCTCCGCCCATTGCTTTCCCGTGCCCTTGAGCCCGACGCAGCCGAGGGGAAGGCCGTCCGACAGGGCCAGGAGGAAGCTGCCGCGGGGCCGCATCATGTCGGCGGCCTCGGGGTCGCGGGAAAGCGTGACGTCGAAGCCCTTCTCGAAGCGGCGGGCGAGCTCGGCGTAGTACTCGCCCAGGCAATGGCGCGCGGCTTCGCCCCGGGGATCGGCCTCCTCGATGGCGAGGTGGTCGCGACCCAGGGCGAGGGCCACGGTGTCCATGGCCTGGAGCAGCGCCTCGGCCCGCGGCGCGCGGGACAGCAGGGCCGCGGCCCTGGCATCCGATATCTCCTCATAGGC
>NZ_BDLP01000550.1:0-2106 GCF_001950415.1 Roseomonas sp. TAS13 | reverse complement strand
CTACACCTCTCTATGCTGACGTCGAGACTTGTGATCAAGAGACAGGCTCCCGAACCTGCTCGGCTCAGGATCGGGACCGGCGGTGCGAACGGGAAATCCCGCTCCTGCATTCTCCCCGCGGACCGCGAGCGGCGGGCGATGCGAACAGCGAACGGCAGGTGGCGGCAGAGCGGACGGCATGGCGTCACCGGAAGTCGCGGCTTCCCGGCAACCGGGGCAGCGGCCGCGCCGAGCCCGGGTCGGGGCGGCGTACCTCGTCGGCCCGGCCGATCGCGCCATCGCTCCATCCCTCGGCGACGCCGCCCTCGATCAGCCCGCGCAGCAGCTCGGAGCGGTCCTCCAGCCGGCGGCAGATCAGGTGAACGACCGCCACCTCGGCCCGTTCGGCCTCGCGCTCGACCCGTCCCTCCACCAGCAGCAATCGGGCCCCGACCAGGGCGGCGCGGTCGCGCGCAGCGATGTCGGCGTAGACGACTAGGTTGGCGGTGCCGTGCTCGTCCTCCACCGTGACGAAGACGATGCCCTTGGTGGTGCCGGGGCGCTGGCGCATCAGCACCAGGCCTGCGAGCCGGATCCGGGCGCCGCCGCGCAGGCTGTTCAGCTCCCGCGTCGTGCGGCAGCCCAGCGCCTGTATCCGTGGCCGCAGCAGGGCGAGCGGGTGCTGCCGCAGGCTCAGGCCGGTCGAGACGTAGTCCAGCACCACCGCCTGCCCGTCAGCTTCGGCCGGCAGGACTGGTGGGGCTTCGGGCAGCAGCGGCGGAACCTCCGCCTCCACCCCCCGGGAGTCCCACAGGGCGGCGCGGCGATCAAAGCCTATGCCCGCGAAGCCATCCGCGGCGGCCAGCGCCTCGATCGCCCGCCGGGGGACGCCGGCCCGGCGCACCACCTCATCGACCGAGGCGAAGGGGCTGCCGTTGCCCGCACGCCGCGCTTCGGCCACACGCTTGCCGTCCTCGGCGGCCAACCCCGCGACCAGGCGCAGACCCAGCCGCAGTGCCAGCCCCTCGGCGCTGCGCCGCTCCGTCTCCAGCGTGCAGTCCCAGTCCGAGGCATTGACGCAGAGCGGCCGCACCGCCACCCGGTGCGCCTGGGCATCGCGCACGATCTGCGCCGGCGCGTAGAAGCCCATCGGCTGGCTGTTCAGCAGCGCCGCGGCGAACACCCCGAGGTGATGGCACTTCAGCCAGGCCGAGGCATAGGCCAGATGCGCGAAGGACGCGGCATGGCTCTCCGGGAAGCCGTAGCTGCCGAAGCCCTCGATCTGGCGGAACACCCGCTCGACGAGTTCGGGGTCGTAGCTGCGACGGACCATGCCGCCGACCAGCCTGTCCCGGTAGGTCGCGACGCCCTGGGTGTACTTGAAGGTCGCCATGGCACGGCGGAGCTGGTCGGCCTCGCCGGGTGAGAATCCGGCCGCCACGATGGCGACCCGCATCGCCTGCTCCTGGAACAGCGGCACGCCCAGGGTGCGGCCGAGCACCTTCTCCAGCTCGTCCGGATCGCCGTGCTCCGGGGATGGTGACGGGTAGACCGGGGCCTCGTCCCCCCAGCGGCGGCGCAGGTAGGGGTGCACCATGTCGCCCTGGATGGGTCCAGGCCGCACCAGGGCCACCTGCACCACCAGGTCGTAGAAGCGGCTCGGGCGCAGCCGCGGCAGCATGGCCATCTGTGCCCGGCTCTCCACCTGGAACACGCCCAGGGAGTCTGCCCGGCGCAGCATGGCGTAGGTCGCCTCGCAGTCCCGCGGCACGCCCGCCAGGTCGAGGTCGGCGATATGGTGCCGATGCAGCAGCTCGAAGCCCCGGCGCAGGCAGGACAGCATCCCCAGCGCCAGGATGTCGACCTTGAGCAGGCCCAGCGCATCGACGTCGTCCTTGTCCCATTCGAGGACGGTCCGCCCCTCCATGGCGGCGTTGCCGATGACGGCCATCTCCACCAGGGGGCCGCGCGAGATGACGAAGCCGCCGACATGGGTGGCGAGGTGGCGGGGACAGTCCTGGATCTCCCCGGCCAGCGCCAGGGCGAGGCGCAGCCGGCGGTCGGCGAGGTCCAGCCCCTCGGCCCGGGCGATCTCCTCCAGCCCCTGCTCCCGCCCCGGCCCCCAGC
>NZ_BDLP01000549.1:0-2113 GCF_001950415.1 Roseomonas sp. TAS13 | reverse complement strand
CGCCTTACGGTGGAGCTGTGCGTAGATGTGATCAAGAGACAGCCCGCGCCAGGGTCAGGGCGATGGCCCGCCCCATGCCGCGGCTCGCGCCGCACACGATCGCCTGCTTGTCCTTGAGCCCGAGATCCACGCCAGTCCTACCTCCAGCCCTGTCCAGGGGCGGGAGGTTAGCGCGCGATCACGGCTGCGGGAAAACCCCGTGGCTCGTTTCCTCCGGCCCCCGGGGGAGAGGCGTTGCCTCTCGCCCCGGACCCCCTCTCCACCAGGACGCTGCGCGCCCTGGACCCGATGAGTCGGCTTCGGGCGGTTGCCGTCAGCCCCACGGCTTCATCCGGAAGTGCGGCGGGCGAGCGGGGGACCAGGAAAGGAATACCATGCCCGCGCCCATGGCACCCGCCATCGCCGGAGAGCCAGCGAAAGGGAGTTCCAGGGACCTCAGGATCCTGGCGGATGAGGCTCGGGGGGCGAAGCACTGCTTCGGTGCCGAAGGCCGGCGGCGCCTTCCCCCAGGGCCACGGGCGTGCCGGAAAGGCCGTGGCTGGACTATCCACCCGGAACGGGCGCCGCTTCGGGAAGGACTCCCTCCTGCTTCAACGCCTGCCAGAAACCGGCCGGGATCGGCTGGCGCATCAGCTCCACATTCTCCCGCACACGCTGCGGGTTCTTGGTGCCGGGGATCACGGAGCAGACCACCGACGGCGCGGCGCAGAACTGCAGCGCGGCGGCACGCAGGTCCACGCCGTGCTGCTTCGCGATGGCGGCGAGGCGGTCGCGCGCGGCGACCTTCTCGGCGGAAGCCTCCTGGTACTCGAAGTTCCGGCCGCCGGCGATCAGGCCGGAATTGTACGGGCCGCCCACCACCACATGCGCGCCCCGTTCGGCGCAGCGGGGGAAAAGCTCCTCCAGCGCCGGCTGGTTCAGCAGGCTGTAGCGGCCGGCGAGCAGGAAGACATCCGGATCGGCCTGCTCCAGCGCCATGACGCAGGGTTCGACCCGGTTCACCCCCAGGCCCCAGGCGCGAATCACCCCTTCCTCCCGCAGCTTCGTCAGCGCCACGGCGGCGCCCTTCATCGCGGTATCGAAGACCTCGTGCCAGCGCGGCCCGTGCGCGTCCTCGGCGCAGTCATGGATATAGGCCACGTCGATGCGGGCCAGGCCCAGGCGCTGCAGGCTGTCCTCGATGGAGCGGCGGACGTCGTCGGCGGTGTAGTCGTAGTCCACCCGGAAGGGCAGGCCGGCGACAAAGGGCCCGTGCTGCCCGCCCTTGCCGGCATCGGCCCGCAGCAGCCGCCCGACCTTGGTGGAAAGCACGAACTCGTCGCGCGGCCGGTTGCGCAGGAACTCCCCGAATCGGTGCTCGGAAATGCCGGGCCCGTATTCCGGCGCGGTGTCGAAGTAGCGGATGCCGCAGTCCCAGGCCGCCTGGAGCGTGGCGGCGGCATCGGCATCGGAGACACGCTCGAACATGTTGCCCAGGGGGGCGCCGCCGAAGCCAAGGGGACCGGGCGGGGCATAGTGCTGGCGGGCGGGCATGGGAGACCTCCTTCGGCGGGTTGCACCAGGGGCAGGACGCCGCAGCGGACACGGAGTTGCTCCCGAACTCGTCCTGGGAGCCATGCCCGGGATGGGCGGCGGGCTGCACGGCGATCCATCCTTGTTGTAGAGGACGCCGGATGCGAGGCGGATGACGGGGCGGGATGGCGGAGCTTCTGCAACGGCTGACCCTGGTGGATCTGGTGGGCTCCATCGGGACGCTGATGGTGGTGACGGCCTATTTCCTGACCCAGGCCCGCCTGCTGGCCGCGACCGGCCTGGCCTTCCCGCTCGTCAACCTCTGCGGCTCGGGACTGATCGCCCTGTCCCTGTCGCGGAACTTCAACCTCGCCTCGGCGCTGATGGAGTTCTTCTGGATCGGCATCAGCCTGCTCGGCATCGTCCAGGCCCTGCGGGAACGGGGCCGGCGCGAGCCTTCCTGAAGGCGCCGCGCGGCGCCCCGGTCCCCGTCACCCCGGCCCGCGCACCCAGTCCAGCAGCGGCCGCCACAGCGCCGTTTCCGCCGTGCGCCCGGCGACCATGCCGATATGTCCTGCCGCCGCCTCGTGCCGCACGGCGC
>NZ_BDLP01000548.1:0-2120 GCF_001950415.1 Roseomonas sp. TAS13 | reverse complement strand
TTCGCCTTACGGTGGAGCTGTGCGTAGATGTGATCAAGAGACAGGCCCTGGGCAGCAGGCTTCATGTTTGCTGTCAAGCGCTGGCCCGTCCCCTGGCAGCTCATCTTCGAGACGGGCCACCACGTTCACGTTCATGCTGCCGATCATCGCCCTCGAGGCCGAGGAGGAGGTCGAGAGGCTCACCGCTGGGCGTCCCGAAGCCCGCGCCCACATGGCCTGGGCCTACCACCACGTCCCCGAGGCCGTGTGCTCCATCCGCGACTACTGGCAGGCCCACCGCGCCCGATCCGTTTGACCCGCGCCAACGTCTCGCAGCCGCCAGAGTGGGGTGCAGACATCGGTTACCCACCATCTACCGAAATGGCGCGAACTTCAGATTCGGGACACTAGGCTGGCTCTGCTTCCGCAACCAAGTGCTCGAACAGTTTCCGGCCCGTTGTTCCCATGTGGATGTTTGATTGGAGATGGACGATGCGATAGGCGTTGAATACGCCCTTTTCTCGCGATGGAATATGCTCCACATGAACTAAAGAATTTGCCGCGAGAACAGAAAGGCCAGATTTAATATGTTCTCTCGAAATACCTAGATATGCTTCAATCTTGTCATAACTAATCTGTGCCATGTTGGTTTCGTTGTCGCGCATGGCAATGAACAGCAGGTAGAGCTTGAGTGCATGCAATTCGGTGGGATTTCTCAGCTTTAGGTCTCTGAAAAATCGAATCTGCCCAGAGTTGTCGTACAGTTTTTTTGCTGGGAGCATGCCCCAGCCGGTGCGATCAAAGTTTGCCAATTTATAAGCATTGCGCTGCCCACCAGCACGCAAGACGATTCCGGCGTTATCAAGAAGTTCTAACCCGCTGGAGATCTTGGTACGACTTAGACCGGCGCAAGCGTTGAACAAGTCATAAGTTAGCCGCGCGGAGCCTTCGTCATCTGCGTGATGTGCAATGACGATCAGCAGCATTAAGGCAGCAGTGCAACTGGAGCCGTTGCCACGGCTCCAGCGGAATTGTCTTAGGCCCATGCTATCGGGGTCAATGCCGTTACCCTTAATCCATTTGGTCGGCAGCCGCTTCCAATTTTGAAGGGTCATTATTTGCCTTTCACAGTCTTCATGACTGAGGCAACGGCATGAATGGCGAAGGCGGCGAGGCCAAGCGCACCAAGGGCAACAATGAGGACGAGGCTTTCAGTGGGAAGATGACCGAGTCTGTCCACGATCTCAGGAAGTAGGTTCATCGGGGTTCTCCTTCATGATGAAGCCAAAATTTTGGCAGACCCCGAACATATATCTAGAGACAGTTGTACGCGGATTTTGGCATGTACGATAGAAAAAGTGAACACAATCAGAGCATTATCTCAAAAAAAGACAGTGCGTAGCAGTTTCTAAAACAGTTCACGAACAGGCCTCCGTGAACCGTTTTGGTCAGCAAGATGCAAAAGTCAGGACTTTCGCAAATCAACCCGGCCCCACTCCCACCAGTGGTTTGCGTTTTGCACAAGGTATGACCAAAGCCACCCCTCTCTCACCATCCTAGAAAGCTTCTCTTCTGGATAACTTTTTAAGAGGAATGTACATTTCACAATCCTTCAAACGGTCCTTTCAGATTGTGAAACACGGTCTCTGCTTGCCCGAGGAATGGCCTGTCATGCCCCGTCACAGCCGGCCCTCGCAACGCACCTTCTCCACCCAGCCGCACTCATCGAGGTGCTCCCTCACGAACACCATCCTGCCAGGAGCTGAGGTCCATTGCCTAGCTGCGGGCGAGTTCCCGCCGCTGGCATTCAGTGGGAAGCAGATCGGCTCATGGCTGGACGTCTCGTGCACTGACGTAGTGCGGGTCCGCGCGAAGATCGTACTCCGCCTCGGTCAGTGCGAAGCGTGCCAGGATGCGGTCCATCCAGGGCTGTGTACGTAGCTTACGGTCGGCATAGATCACGAAGCGCCGCGTCGGGATGTGATAGACGACACGTCCGCGTGGCCACTCCTCATCCCACATTCTCCAAGTAAGTCGCTGATTTCGCTGTCGTAATCGTGATATTTCGCATATAAATCATGGCGTTGACGGCTGCGAGGGGCGCGTTTCATGGATCACCTGGAGGGTGCGGGCTTGGCGCG
>NZ_BDLP01000547.1:0-2126 GCF_001950415.1 Roseomonas sp. TAS13 | reverse complement strand
GGCGTCGGGGGGCAGGAGGGCCATGCGGTCGGGCTGGACAGCTTCGCCAGCCTCGAAGCCATGCTCGGCCTGTTGCGTGGGGAAGGCTACGACCTGCCCGAGCCGCCGGATGCGGCGACCCTGGCCGAATGGCTCTGCCGCGCCGCGCCTGGGCCCATCCTGTCCCTCGGCCGTTATCGCCGCCTCTTCGCCGCGCTGCCGGAAGCCTTCCGCGCCCGTGTCGGGGCGGCCTGGGGCGATCCGGAGGCGGACCCCGCCGTGGAGGATGGCGGCTTCCGCCTGCGGCACCTGCGCCTCGGCCCGCATCTCCTGGCCATCCAGCCCGACCGGGGCGATCCGGCGCGGCGCAAGGCGAGCTACCACGACCCCGACCTGCCGCCCCGGCACGGCTTCGTCGCCTTCCATCTCTGGCTGCGGGAGGAGGAGCGCATC
This sequence comes from Roseomonas sp. TAS13, assembly GCF_001950415.1. Taxonomy (NCBI): domain Bacteria; kingdom Pseudomonadati; phylum Pseudomonadota; class Alphaproteobacteria; order Acetobacterales; family Roseomonadaceae; genus Roseomonas; species Roseomonas sp. TAS13. The sequence continues at coordinate 1,694 of NZ_BDLP01000547.1, read as the reverse complement.
CATACGCTGCTCCATCTCGGCACGCATGGATCGCTGGAATGGCTGCCGGGCAAGGCGGCGGCCCTGTCGCCGGACTGTGCCCCGGTGGCGCTGGCGGGCGGGCTGCCGGTGATCTACCCCTTCATCGTCAACAATCCCGGGGAGGCGGCCGCCGCCAAGCGCCGCCTCGGCGCCGTCACCATCGGCCATCTCACCCCGCCGCTGCGCGCCGCCGGGCTGCACGAGGAAGGCGCGGTGCTGGAACGGCTGATCGACGAGTATGCCGCCGCCGACGGGCTCGACCGCCGCCGCACCGCCCTGCTCCGGCGCGAGATCCTGGACCGCGCCGAAGGCTGCGGGCTGCTCGCCGAGAGCGGCGTGGCGCGGGAGGCGCCCGAGGAGGAGGCGCTGGCCCGGCTCGACGCCTATCTCTGCGACGTGAAGGAGATGCAGATCCGTGACGGGCTGCATGTCTTCGGCCGGGACCCGGCGCCGGAACGCCGCGCGCTGCTGCTGGAGGCCCTGGCCCGCTCCTGCCCGGGGGTCGGCGCGGAGGTCCTGGCCGCGCGGCTCGACGCCTGCGCCCTGGCCGAGCGGGAGGCGCTGCTCGCCGCGCTGGACGGGCGCTTCGTCGCCCCGGGCCCTTCCGGCGCGCCCAGCCGGGGCCGCGCCGACGTGCTGCCCACCGGGCGCAACCTTTTCGCGCTGGACCCGCGCAGCGTGCCGACCCGTTCCGCCCTGGTGCTGGCGGAGAAGGCGGCGGCGGAGCTGCTGCGCCGGCACATGCAGGAACAGGGCGAGTTCCTGCGGCACCTGGTCATCGACCTCTGGGGCAGCGCCACGCTGCGCACCGGCGGCGAGGAACTGGCGCTGGCCCTGGTGCTGATGGGCGTGCGCCCGGCCTGGGACGCGGAATCCGGGCGTGCCAGCGGCATCGAGGTGCTGCCGCTGGCCCTGCTCGACCGCCCGCGGGTGGATGTGACGCTGCGGATCTCCGGCCTGTTCCGCGATGCCTTTCCGGCACAGATCGCGATCTTCGACATGGCCGTGCGCGCCGTCGCGGCCCGGGAGGAGGAGGCGGAGTGGAACCCGCTCGCCGGAAGCGTGCGGGGCCTGTCCGGCCAGGAGCTGCGCCGTGCCACCGCGCGGATCTTCGGCGCCGCCCCGGGCGGTTACGGAGCCGGGACGGAGGACCTGCTGGCCCGTGGCGGCTGGGACGGAAAGGACGACCTCGCCCGTGCCTACCTTGCCGCTTCCGGCCATGCCTATGGCCAGGACCTCGACGGCAGGCCCGATGCGGAGGGATTCGCCGCCCGGCTTGCCGGGGCGGGTGCCTTCCTGCAGGTGCAGGATCATGCCGAGACCGACATCCTCGACAGTCCCGACCGCGCCGCCCATGCCGGGGGCTTCGCGGCGGCGGCCGGTGGGCTGGGTGCCAGCCCGCGCCTCTATCACGCCGATACCAGCCGCCCCGATGCGCCGAAGCTGCGCGCGCTGGAGGAGGAGATCGCCCGCGTGGTGCGGGGCCGGGCCGCCAACCCGCTCTGGATCGCCGGGCAGATGCGCCATGGGCGCCGTGGCGCCGCCGAGATCGCCCGCGCCGCCGAGGCGCTGCACGGCTTCGCCGCCACCCTTCCCGCGCGCTTCGACCGTCCGTTCGACCTGCTCTTCGAGCACACGCTGGGCGACGGGCTGTCTCTTGATCACATCTACGC
>NZ_BDLP01000546.1:0-2127 GCF_001950415.1 Roseomonas sp. TAS13 | reverse complement strand
GCGCTGCTGCCGGATATCGCCCGGCGGCTCGCCACCGATTCCTCCGGCCTGCTCGGTTCCCGGATTTCCGAGGCCGTCACCCAGGCCACCGGCGCCGCCGGGGCCCAGGCCGCCCATGCCGCCGTGGCGGCCGATCCCGCCCTCGCTGCCGGCCTGCGGATGCGCCTGGCGGAGATCCTGCTGGCGCACCTCCCGGAAAGCGGCGGCGGCGCCCCGAGCGATGGCGCGAAGCCCGCCTCCGCCCACCTGGAACTGCCACCCCTGCAGCCCCTTCCCTGGGGGCCGGCCCTGATCTCCAGCCTGGTGATCCTGGCCTTCCTGGTGGTGATGGTGCTGCTGGTCTCCTTCAACCACACCTTTCCGCCGGAAACCGCGGCGCTGGTGAACATCACCGTGGGCACGCTGGGGGCCGCCTTCGCCTCGGTGGTGAATTTCTGGATCGGCTCCTCACAGTCCGCGCATGAGAAAGACCGTCTCGCCGGGGTGCTGCAACGGGCGCAGACGGTGCAGGCCGGGGAGCAGGTGCAGTCTGCCCTCTCCACCCTGCGCGACATGGCCGCGACGCCATCCAACGTGGCCAGCCTGCCCCGGACCGCCTCCGCCCCCGATTCGCCGGAGGAACGCTTCGACCGCTGCCTCGCCGTCGTGCTGCAACAGGAAGGCGGCTTCGTGAACGATCCGCAGGACCCCGGCGGCGCCACCAACATGGGCATCACCCGGGACGTGCTGAGCGCCTTCCGCGACCGGGCGGTGACGGTGGACGAGGTCCGCGACCTGTCCCGTGCCGAGGCGCGAGAGATCTACCACGCCCGCTACTGGACACCGATGCGCTGCGCCGAGCTGCCGCCGGGGGTCGATCTCGGCGTCTTCGATTTCGGCGTGAATGCCGGTCCCTCGCGCGCGGTGAAGCTGCTGCAGAAGGCGGTGGGTGTGATGGCGGATGGTTCGATCGGTCCCATCACCCTGGCCGCCGCGCGGGCGTTGGAGGCGGAGCGGCTGATCGCCTCCTTCTCCGAGGCCCGCCTCGCCTATTACCGCTCGCTGGACGGCTTCGCCCGTTTCGGCCGGGGCTGGGCCAACCGGACGGAGGCGGTGCGCATGGCGGCGCTCCGGATGGCCGGCACGCCCAGCCGGGCTGCCGCCTGAGAAACACGGCACCCGGCCACGTGGTGCCGGGGGGGCTTCCCCTCTCCGGCGCCATGCGCTAGACGGGCGCTGACGGACCCGTAGCTCAGCTGGATAGAGCGTTGCCCTCCGAAGGCAAAGGTCGTACGTTCGAATCGTATCGGGTCCGCCAATCTTTCCAATACCTTAGCGATGATTCTTCCCGGGGCTTAAACGGTCCAAGGGAGAACATAGGTAACGCTAGCGCCGGACTGCTAACGGCGCTCGACGCGATGACGATTCGCGATGGTCATCCCAGTCTTCGAAAAATGGGTTTGAGTTAGGGCGGCAGCGGGTGGCGTTGCCACCCGGTTTGGTTGCAATTCCTCAGCCTAAGCGTGCAATAAAATAGGTAGAATGCTAATCATCAGCATTGAAATAATTAGCATACATTCTTTTTAGCTTGAGGGTGCAGGGGCGTCGCGAGCCTTTTCCGAAGCTTCAAGCGCCCTAGGACGGCCCCTGTCCCTCTGTCCCTGAGGGACGCGAAATCAGCCCCGGAATTCGGCTTGAGGGACAGCCTTTGTCTCTGCCTGTCCCTGTCCCTTGTCCCTGCAAAATCGGCAGAAATCCGCCAATTTTCTTGTCCCTGTCCCTCTTTGTCTCTGTCTCTGTCTTCTTCGGACGCACCTATGTCCCTCAATCCCCGGTTCTACAGAACCGGGATGAGGGACAGAGCGTTGGCTGTCCCTGAAGGATGGCGCTATTTGATAGTTGAACGAACCGCCGCGCTTACATAGTCGGCCTTGAATAACTCGTAAGGCACTGATCTAGCTGTGAGATTTTCCGGGCTCGGCGACCTGGATTTGCAGGGTTCGATTGTTTTCGACGACAAACCCTGCGAATCTTGTGGGCATGAAGCACCGCCCGCGCCCGCCGGAACAGGCCGATCTGCTGCGGCCGCGGCTGGTCGACATGATCGATGGGCGGCACGAACTGGTGCGGCTGGCGGCGCTGATCGAC
>NZ_BDLP01000545.1:0-2132 GCF_001950415.1 Roseomonas sp. TAS13 | reverse complement strand
CTGGGCCCTGCGCCTGGACGCGCCCACCGGCCCGCCCGCGGCGCTCTGGCGCCATCTCTTTGCCAGTACCTACGGCGCCGAGCTGCGGGCCGAGCGCGGCAACCGCCCCGACAGCATCGTCGCCACCGCCCCCGCCTGGTTCGCGGCCGTCCTGCCCGCGGCCCTGGGCCGCATCGGCCGGCACCCTTCCGGAAACTGGCGCTTCGCCTGGGCCCTGCGCCGCCTGTGCGGGAAGGCGCTGAACATCGCCCGGCTCGTCAAGGCCGCCTTCACCTTCGATGGCGGGCCGGACTACCTCGCCGACAAGATCGCCCGGCATTCGGGCATGCCCGTGGAACTCACCCCCTGGCAGCGCCGGCATCCCATTCTGGCGGCTCCCCTGCTGCTGTGGCGCCTGCGCCGGCGGGGCGCCGTCCGCTGAGCCCTGCCTGGGGGAGCTTCCCGTAGAGCACGCGGTGGCCTTTGCCGATCCGCACGCTGCGCACCGGCCGGTAGGCCGTGGCCAGGGTTTCCCGCAGCAGCCGCTGCGCCTCCGGGTTGATCCGTCCCCGGGCGATGTCCGTCGTCACGATATAGTCCGGCCGGGACGCCAGGACGCGCCTCAGCTCCGCCTCCTGATCGACCCCGATCCCGCCAGCCTCCCGCAGGTCGCTCAGATGGGTCGGGAAGGCATAGGGCGTCGGCAGCGGGCTCTGGGCCAGCAGGTAGAGCACCGCTTCCCCGTCGAAGACATAGAGCGTCGCCCCCGGCCGCATCGCCGCCGCCAGCGCCCGCAGCTGGCTGCCATCGCCGCGCGAGCGGAGGTGCAGCACCCCCGGAACCGCCGTGGCGACCGCGCCCGACAGAAGCAGCGCCGCCGCGGCCGTCACCTTCCAGACCCGCGCCTCCGGCCGGCCCAGCAAGGGCGCGGCCGCCACGGAAAGCGGCAGGAGCAGGGGCAGGGCATAGTGGTTGTAGTAGGTCCCGAAAGCCAGCACGCCCGCTACCGCCACCAGGGCCCAACCCGTCACGAACCCCACCGCGCGCCGGAGTTCCGCCGCGCCCGCCGAGTGCCGCCAGGACAGCCGCAGGCCCATCACGGCGCAAAGGCCGAGCGGCAGCAGCAGTGCCGCCATCGCCAGCAGCCGGGGCAGCGGGGAGCCCAGCACCGCCGTGTCGCGCTCGAAGACCGAGAGGAAGTTGGCGAAGAGGAAGGGCTGCGCCTGCCCCATGGCCGTATAGGCGGCAAGGGCCGCCGCCGTGGGCAGCAGCGCGCAGCCGACCCAGGCCAGGGCGACGGGAAGGAGCTTTCCCGGCCCGGTCCGCGCCCGCCACCCCGCCCAGAGCAGCGCGCAGCCGAAGAACATCCCCTCGAAGATGGCGGTGTACTTCACCTGCATCGCCAGCCCGGTGAGGAGCATCGCCGCCGCCCCCAGCCCGAACAGCCGCGCGAAGGACACCGGGTATGCGACGGCGCGCAGCGCCGTCCCGGCGGCGGCCGCGACGAAGAGGTTGTAGAAGACCGGTGCCTGCCCGCCTTCGCCTCCGAAGGCCCCGAGCCAGAGCAGGTAGGCCATGCCGGCGAACAGCCCGCCCCGGCGGGAGCCCAGCTCCGCCCCCAGCCGCGCGACGAGGAAGGCGGTCGCCGTGGCGAAAAGCGTCGCCACCAGCTGGTACTGGACGATCCCCTCGCCGCCCAGGGCGCGGATCGCCGCGTAGATCAGGAACAGCCCGACGGGCTTGCGGTCCCAGATATCGAGATAGGGCAGGGCGCCGTGCAGCATCCGGTCGCCGACCAGCAGGTAGAACTGCTCGTCGCTTTCCAGCACCGGATTGCCGAAGAAGAAGCCGCGTGCCAGCAGGGCCACGGCCAGCAGCAGAAGCACGGCTCGCAGATCGGGCCAGGTCCGGGCCACGAGGCCCGGGGCCGGACCCCGGTCCAGCCCTGGCTCCGACAGCAGCCCCGGGCACACTACTCCGCCGCCAGCGGCGTGCCGAGCTGCCCCAGCGCATGGGCCGTGCGGATGATCGCCGCCAGGGCGCCGTCGATCTGCTCCGGCGTCAGCGCCGCGCTCACGCTCATCCGCAGCAGCGGCTTGCCACCCGGCGTCGCCGGGCCGAGCGCGAGGTTGGTATAGACCCCCTCCGCCAGC
>NZ_BDLP01000544.1:0-2132 GCF_001950415.1 Roseomonas sp. TAS13 | reverse complement strand
GCCGCCGGACCCCCGGCCAGACGGCACCCATGCCGAGCCGCCGGTGAGCGCTCTCAGTCCCATGCTGGACGCGGCCGTCGAAGGAGCTGCCGACGGCAACGCTGAACAGGGGCATCCGGGAGCCAGTGTCGATCCCGAGGCACTTCCGCTGCTGACCGAGATCGAGCGACACGGCGGCGCGACGAGTGCCGCCGCCCGCCGCAACAGCCTCGCCGCGATCGGCGCCAGCCAGGAGGCGGGATCGGCCACGTCGCTGCGCTCGCCTCCCCCCATGACCGCAGCCGAGCTGCGGGGCCGTATCGACGGGATTGTCGAGCGGCTCGCGGCCTGATGGAACATAAGGAGAGGACGATGACCTTGCAGAACAAGGAGTCCTGCGCGGAAGCGGCTCCTCGGCGCTCTGTTCGGCCGCAGCCCGTGCGCGACGACATCCTGGCCTTTCTGAGCGAACCGCGGCATGCCTACGAGATCGCCGCCCACACGGGCCGGCGGACGGCCACCATTACCGGGCACATGCAGGCCATGATGCGCCTCAAGCTGGTGGAGCGGGTGGCCTACGGCGTCTATGCCCGGGTGGGAACCCTGGATGCGTTGCCGCCTCCCGCGGCGCTCCTGCGCCCGCACCCGACCAAGGAGCGGATCCTCGCCTTCCTCACCGAACCCCGGCACGTCAGCGACATCGCCGCGCACCTCGACAGCCCACGGGGCTCCGTCGCGCCTCAGCTCCGGGCCATGATCGACCGCGGCCTTGTGCGGCGTGTCCGGCGTTCGGTATTCGACCGGACGCCCCCTGATCTTTTGCAGTCGCGCCATGAGACGGAGCTGGATTCACCTTAAGCGGGATGCCGATGGGAGCGGGATCGGTCGCCGTGGTGGCCAGTGGTTGGGGACTGGTGGCAACGGACCCGAATGTTCGATTGAGATGATCGAGGCTTGGCGGCACCGATCTTCGAGTTGCCAGATCGGTAACTACCGCAGCCTTCGACCCATAGCAGTCATACGAAGCTGTCTGCAGGCTCGACATTATCCCCCCCAGGGGGATAGGATACGCGGATGGCAGACCATCCCCTTCATCAAAGCCACCCCGAGATCACCAAGCGTCTGAAGCGCGCCGCTGGGCACCTGGCGGGCGTGATCGAGATGATCGAGGCGGGCCGTCCCTGTCTTGACTTGGCGCAGCAGCTCCATGCCGTGGAAAGCGCCATCGGCAACGCCAAGCGCACCCTGATCCACGACCACCTCGACCACTGCCTGGAACAGGTGGTCGGCGGCGTGACCCGCGCCGATCGTGCACCGATCGACGAGTTCAAGCAGATTACGAAATACCTGTGAGACCGCGCCCATGACCTCCCTCTCCGACCTGCTCCAGCAGGGCACGGCTCACGCCTGGCTATTCATCCCGACCGCCATTCTGCTCGGCGCGCTGCACGGCCTGGAGCCGGGCCACAGCAAGACTATGATGGCCGCCTTCATCATCGCCATCCGGGGCACGATCGGCCAAGCCGTGCTGCTCGGCTTGGCGGCTGCTATCTCGCACACGGCGGTTGTCTGGATCGTCGCCCTGGGCGGCCAGTACATCGGCCGCGACTTCAACTCGGAAGCGACCGAACCTTACCTACAGCTCGCCTCTGCCGTGCTGGTGGCGGGGGTTGCCGCCTGGATGATGTGGCGCACCTGGAAGGACCAGCGGCTTGAGAAGGCCGGAAAGGCGCACGGCCATCACCACCATGGTGAGGAAGTCCGCAAGATCGATACCGGGCACGGCATCATGGCCTTGGAGGTGTTCGAGGACGGGGTTCCGCCGCGTTGGCGCATCCGCTTCGAGACCGGCCACGGCTGGAAAGCTGGGGACGTGACGGTTGTCACTGAACGTCCCGGTGGCGCTCGGCAGACGTTCGCATTCGTGGACCGGGGCGGCTACCTCGAAAGCGTGGCGGAGATCCCCGAGCCACACGAGTTCGTCGCGCGGGTCAGCCTCGGCCACGGCGGGCATACCCACGACTACCACTACCTGGGCACTTTGAACGGTAGTGCTGTTGCCTATCTGTTGGGTGATGCGGCAGGAGGCGGGGCGATGGGCATCCGCGGTGGTGGCAGTGACCTGGACAACTGGCTCACGCCCTTTCTTGAGG
>NZ_BDLP01000543.1:0-2172 GCF_001950415.1 Roseomonas sp. TAS13 | reverse complement strand
GCCTGCTGCCCAGGGCTGGGCGATGACGGTGCCGTCCTCCGCGCGGAGGAGGATTGGGCGCCAGTGCCGGCCGCCGTCGAGCCGTAGCCCCTGCCGGACGGCGTTGGCGTGGTCGAGGACAGCCGAGACTGCACCGAGGCCCATCGGGGTCGTCGGGAGGCTTGACCCGAAGATCACGCGGAGCCAGTCGTCGGTGGGCACCCGCTCGGGGCCGACCGCGAGGGCCGTCGCGAAGCCGTCGATGGAGGAGACGGTCCAGTTCCGGCGGGCGATGTCGGGCTGTGCGGCGAGCCAAGCCTCGAGATCGTCGAGGGCCAGAGCCGGGATGCGCGCCCGACGGCTCACGCGGCGTCCCTTGCGTCCGGCCCGGGGTGCCAGGGCAGGAGCGTGTCGATCTCCGTGGCCCGGACTTCGCCGCGCACCATCCGCTCGAGGACGGAGGTAAGTCACGCCTCCGGATCCCGGCCATGCATCAGCGCGGTGCGGACCAGCGTCGCCGCGATGGCCCAGTTCGCCCCGCCGCCCTCGCTGCCCGCGAAAAGTGCCGCCTTGCGCGTAATGGCCACGGGCCTGATCTGCCGCTCGACGGTATTGGTGTAGAGGGGTGTCCTCAGGATGTCCGTTCTGCCTTCGAGAGTGGGCATGGAACCAGCTTGGCCCGGTTCACATCGGCCAACGGTGCCATGCCATTCAGAGGTGGCAGTGGGAGGGACCACCGGGCTGCGGGCACCCGACGGTGGCGTCCATCCATCCATAGGTCCTAAGCAGCCAGCGTGTGGTGCCTCCGATGCCCGAACCAGGAGAGCCGCGTCCATGGATGACCTGCCTATTGTGGATCAGACAGATGTCGCCGGGGCCGATGGACACATCGACGTATAGTTCCGCCAGCGCCTCCTTAAAGCGGCGCAGGGCGGCCTCGGCCGCGGGTGGAGCGTCATGGGACGGGGTGACCTTCCCATGGCTGAAGCGCATGGACAAGCCGTGGCGGGGCTCCCGGCGGCTCAGTACGGGGGCGCCGACGCGGATGTGCCCGGTGTCGAAGGTCCCCTGGGGGGCGATGTCGAACCAGGGGCCCTCCATGGCATGGAGTTCCTCGTCCGTCAGGGCATCCAGCGCCAGCGACACGGGGGCGAGCCTGGTCGGCGTATCCCCGGGATTGCGCAGGCCGACGAGAACGAGGAGGTCCGGGGCGGGCGAATGGACCTCGCCGCCCATGGCGAACTCGCTTGGAAACGGGAAGGACGCGCCGTCCGTGTGACCACGCATCGGCTTCGTCGACCGCTCGGCCAACTGAACGCCGACATCCTTCTCCGGCCGCGCGACTAGGTTCACGAAGGCGGCCCCTTTGTTCTCGCAGGCGTAGGAGACGAGCCTCGCGCCCGCGAGCGCCATCATCCCAACCGTGAGCCAGCCGAGCGGCCACCAGGAGCGGTCCGCGACCGGCGGGAAGTCCAGAGGGGTCGAGGGCAGCCCGGAGAGGTCGATCCCCGTGCGGACGATGAGCCAGGGCTCCAGGCCGTCGGCAAACTGGCCGAGCAGGGGCCGGTCCTCAGTCGTGAGCGCCGCAGCCGCCATGTCCTTCGCCCGGTCACGTAGTTCCACAGGGCCGATGCAGGGATCCTCGTCAGGCATCGAGGCCAAGGCGGCCGCGAGGCGTTCAGGGGCAAAGACGAGTTCTTGCGGAGGTTCGACGCCAGGCACGGTTCGACTCGGAGAATGCCCATCCTTTCTGCGACAGCAACGGACGTATTGCAATCTCACCGGAAGTCGGTGAAATTTACCGAAGGGCGGTGAGATTCGCCACCGGCCACATGGAACACCCCGGCTAGAGTGTGGCCAGATGGAGACTGCGGATCATGGTTGGTGGCAACGTGGATCAGGCTCCAGAGGAAGCGGGCGCTGCGGAGGCGGGGGCAGCGCATGCCGCGCGTAGGAAGCTCGAGAAGGCAGCGCGCCAGCTCCTTCAGCACGATTTCCACGAGTCTTCCAGAACCCACATCGTCTGGTGCTCCGGCATCGGCCGGGGCGCCGCCAAGGGGTTCGGCGACGCGGCGGACGAGGCGCTCCGTATGTTCCGCCGCCGCTTGGAGGAGATGCTGGACGCTGCGGGCCCGTCCGACCTGGAGCGTTGGTCGCGCAACTTGGCCCAGGACCAAGCCGAGCGCCTGCGGG
>NZ_BDLP01000542.1:0-2172 GCF_001950415.1 Roseomonas sp. TAS13 | reverse complement strand
CCCGCTCGCCGGCGTGACCGACGACCTCACCCTCGGCTCCCTCGCCGCCCGCGTGGCCGATGGCCTGCGCGGCGGCGGCGAGGAAGCCCAGGTCGCCATGCTGCTGGAGCATTTCGAGCCCTCGCATCCCCCGGAGGATCTGGCGGCGGGCGGCGAGGCGGCCTCCGGCGGCCACGCCGCTCCGCCGGCGCCCTCCCGCGACATTGCCCGTGGAATTCCCTCGCATCCTTCCCCTGGCGGCCCGCAGCCCGGCGCCGCCGGCGGCCAGCCCCTGACCACCGAGGGAGAGACCGCCCGATGACCCATTCCTTCGGCCTCTCCACCACCGCCCGCCTGGCGCTGCTGCAGCGCCTGGCCAAGCGGCGCGCGCACCAGGACGAGGCGCGGATCGGCCAAGGGGAAGACCAGGGGAGGAACCGAGGGAGCGCGGCCCGCGGCACCCGCAGCCGCTTCGCCGACCTGCCCGGCATGCGCGACTTCGCCCTGATGCAGACGGCGGTGGAGGCGCTCTCGCTGGAAAGCCCCTTCTTCCGCCCCCATGCCGGCGTCGCGGGCGCCCGGACCACCATCGGCAACAGCCGCTACCTCAACTTCTCCTCCTACAACTACCTCGGGCTGAACGGCGATCCGCGCGTCACCGGCGCGGCCAAGGCGGCGATCGACCGCTACGGCGTCTCCCCCTCCGCCTCCCGCCTCGTTTCCGGCGAGCGCCCGGTCCATGCCGAGCTGGAATCCCTGCTGGCGGAGAACTACGGCGCCGAGGCCGCGCTCTGCATGGTCTCCGGCCATGCCACCAACGTCACCGTCATCGGCCACCTGATGGGCGCGCGCGACGTCATCGTCCACGACGCCGCCATCCACAATTCCTGCACCGAGGGCGCCCGCCTTTCCGGCGCCCGGCGCATCCCCTTCGCCCACAACGACTGGCGCGCCGCCGAGCGCGCGCTGGAAGGCGCCCGCCGCGCCGCCGGCCGCGCCCTGCTGGTGGTCGAGGGCCACTACTCCATGGACGGCGACGTCCCCGACCTCGCCCGCTTCGTGGAGATCGCCCGCCGCCACGACGCCTGGCTGATGGTGGACGAGGCCCATTCCCTCGGCGTGCTCGGCCCCACCGGCCGCGGTGTCTTCGAGGCGCAGGGCGTCGATCCCGCCGGGGTGGACATCTGGATGGGCACGCTCAGCAAGACCCTGTCCGGCTGCGGCGGCTTCATCGCGGCCCAGCGCGACCTGATCGAATGGCTGCGCCACACCGCGCCGGGCTTCGTCTATTCCGTCGGCCTGCCGCCCAACCTCGCCGCCGCCGCCAGCGAATCCCTGCGCATCATGCGCGCCGAGCCCTGGCGCGTGGAGAAGCTCCAGCGCAACGCCCGCCACTTCCGCGACCGCGCCCGCGCCATGGGCTTCGACACCGGCTCCTCCGAGGGCCATGCCATCGTGCCCGTCATCACCGGCTCCTCGGTGAAGGCCGCCCGGCTGTCCGTCGCGATGTTCGAGCGCGGCGTGAACGTGCAGCCCATCGTTTTCCCCGCCGTGCCGGAACAGGCCGCCCGCCTGCGCTTCTTCCTTTGCGCCGAGCACGAGACGGCCGAGCTGGACCGCGCGCTGGAGGTCCTGGCCGAGGCCATGGCCAGCCTCTCCCCGCTGGAGGTCCCGGGCTGACCACGCTCGCCACATCGCCGGCCGGAACGATGGCCGCGCCCGCCATGGCGCGGGCATCGGCCCCGCTCCGCATCGTCGGGATCGCCTCGGCGCCGGAGGCCGCCACCTGGCTCGACCTGCCCGCGCGCCTGGGCGGGGAGGCGGCGGGCTGGACCGTGCCCCTGCTCTTCGAGAGCCGCCGCGTCTTCGATCCCGGCTTCAACACCGCCCTGGGCGAATGGCACATCGCCCGCTTCCTGGCCCTGCGCGGCGCGGAGCCGGTGGGCCGCATCTGCGCCGCCCTGCCGCGCGACGGCTCCACCGGCGGCATCGGCCATTTCGGCTTCCTGGCCTGCGAGGAGGACCCCGCCATCCTGCGCGCCCTGCTCGGCGCCGCCGCCGCGCAGCTCGCCGCCTGGGGCGCCACCGCCCTGCGCGGCCCCTTCTCCTTCTCGGTGAACCACGAGATCGGCCTGCGCGTCGAAGGCGGGGAGGCGCCGATGCTGCGCATGCCCCGCAACCCCGCCTGGCTGC
>NZ_BDLP01000541.1:0-2178 GCF_001950415.1 Roseomonas sp. TAS13 | reverse complement strand
GGCATGGGGCGGGGCCCACGAGGCGGGCGCCCCGGCCGGGGGCGGCGCGGGCCGGACCCTTGGCCGGACGGCATGGACGGGGGGCACGGGGCTGCCTTGCGGCGCGGCGGGGTTACCGGCGCCCGGACGAGCCTCTACAGGAGCCGGCCCCGCATCCGTTAAAACCGCTTCTCCGACGAGTTGCCGCCATGTCCGCCGTCACCCGGCTCTTCCCGCTCTGGGCGGTGATCGCCGCCGTCCTGGCCTATCTCTCCCCCGCCGTGTTCCAGCCGGTCGCGCCCTGGGTCACGCTGCTGCTGTCGCTGATCATGTTCGCCATGGGTGTCACCCTGAAGCTGGAGGATTTCCGCCGGGTGATCACGCGCCCCGCGCCGGTTCTGGCCGGGGTCGGGCTGCACTACCTGATCATGCCTCTGGCCGCCTGGGCCATCGCCCGGCTGCTGCACATGCCGCCCGACCTGTCCGCCGGCATGGTGCTGGTGGGCAGCGTGGCGAGCGGCACCGCCTCCACGGTCATGGTCTATCTTTCGCGCGGCGACGTGGCGCTGGCGGTGACGATCAGCGCGCTGTCCACCGTGGTGGGCGTGGTGGCGACGCCGCTGCTCACCCGGCTCTACGTCTCGGCCGAGATCGCGGTGGACACCTTCGGCCTGCTGACCAGCATCCTGCAGATCGTCGCCCTGCCCATCGCCGCCGGGCTGGTGGCGAGCCATCTCGTGCCGCGCGTTGTGCGGGGGGTGAAGCCGGTGCTGCCGCTGGTCTCCATGATCGCGATCCTGCTGATCATCGGCGCCGTCGTGGCGGGCACCCGCAACAGCATCGCCGCGGTGGGGCCGGTGGTGATGCTGGGCGTGGTGCTGCACAACGGCATCGGCCTGCTCGGCGGCTACTGGGGCGGGCGGCTGCTCGGCTTCGAGGAAAGCATCTGCCGCACCCTGGCGCTGGAGGTCGGGATGCAGAATTCCGGACTCGCCGCCGCGCTGGGCAAGATCTACTTCTCGCCGCTCGCGGCCCTGCCGGGCGCGCTCTTCTCCGTCTGGCACAACCTGTCCGGCTCGCTGATCGCGGGCTTCTGGGCCGGGCGCCCGACGGGCGAGCGGGACGACGGGGCGGAGGAACGCGCCGCCTTCACCGGGCACTGAGCCCGGAAAGGCCTGGCCGGCCTCCGGGTGGGCCGGCCTCCGGGTGGGCCGGCCGCCGTTCAGCCCATCCGCCAGACCTGCCAGGCCGAGCCCAGCGCGCCGGCCAGGATCAGCGCGAAGCCGCAGTTCCGGTAGAAGCGGAGCGTGGCGACCTGCTCCGCCGAGGCCTGCCGTTCCGACGCATCGGGGCGGCTGTGCCAGCGGGCGGCGAAGATGTCCCGCCCCCAGCTTGGCGTGTCCTGCGACAACTCGGCCCGGACACAGACCAGGCTGGCGATCAGGCCGAGCAGCAGCACGGCCGGGAAGCCCATGCGCCGGACCAGCAGCAGGCTCGCCCCGATCAGGGCGAAGACGCCGATCCAGCCCAGCCCCTGGATCAGTCCATAAGCCAGGTTGCGAAGGCTCGGCCTCATGACCTGATCCGTGCTCCTGTCCGCTGCCCCGCCAGGATAGGGCGCTTCCCCAAAGCGATGCCAGGAATGGACAGCCTCCCTGGCGCATCCGTGAAGGCGGGCCGCCGGCGCTTGACTCCGCTGGCATTCTGTCCCCGATTCGTTCTCATGCCGCTCGACCTGTCCGTCCCCGACCGCACCGCGCTGGTCTGCCGTTCCGCCATGCGCCATTGCGCCCGCCTGGGCTGGGCGCCCGTGCTGGAAGTGCCGATCCCCTGCGGGCGCAGGCTCGATATCATGGCGCTCACGCCGGAAGGTCAGTTGAACGCCATCGAGGTGAAGAGCGGGCCGCGCGACTTTCTTTCCGATGCGAAATGGCCGCAGTACCTGGAATGGTGCGACCGGCTGTTCTTCGCGGTGGATTGCGACTTCCCGCAGGACCTCATCCCGGAGGAGGTCGGCCTCTGGTGCACCGACGGCTACGAGACGGCCGTCCTGCGCGAGGCCCCGCACCGCCCTCTGGCCCCGGCACGGCGCAAGTCGCTGCTGCACCGCTATGCCGTGATCGCCGCCGGGCGCCTGGCGGCCCTCTGCGACCCGCTGGGGGCGCAGGAGATGCGGGCGGCGCTCCGCTGCGAGTGAGG
>NZ_BDLP01000540.1:0-2206 GCF_001950415.1 Roseomonas sp. TAS13 | reverse complement strand
GCTGCGAGCTATCACCCGCTGGGAAAGGCCCTGGCCCCAGCCAAGCCGTAGAACATCTCGGATCTTGCGCATCGGCACTCTCTCGCCTGGCATCCCGCCCCCCTGCTCAGCACGGGAACGAAACTACGGATGAGATCGACAAGACGTTTGCGTGCTCGATGGCGTATCCTTCTGCTGCACGGGTGACCGCGTGGCAAAGAGCCGGGCCCGAGGATGCGAGCCCGGCCGCGCCGCCTCCTATCGTCGCTCCTCGTTGGCGGCACCCGTGCGCCCCTTGCCGGGTCCGCGCGGTCGCCAGTGCCCGACGAACTGCTCGTAGGCCTGTTCGGCCTGTCGGGCGACCTCTATCTCCCGGTCACGCAATTCCTTGACGTTGTAGGCATAGGCCGGGCCGCGCTTGTTGCCCTTCTTTGCCGGCTGCCCCGCCTGCAGCTCCATCGCCCGGACCTTGGTCGCCACCAGCGCCGGGCGCACCCACTGGTAGTCGGTGTCATGCGTCAGCAGGTGCCAGCAGAGCACGGCCAGCTTCCTGGCTACCGCCACGGCGGCAACCTGGTGACCCCGCTTGGCGCGGATGCGCAGAAAGAATGCGCGCAACGGCCCCGGTGCCTTGGATGCTGCCCAGGCAGCCTCGACCAGCATGGCGCGGGCGTGCGAGCGACCATGCTTGCTGATGCGACCGTGCTGCGCCAACCCCAGGCCAGATTGCCGCACCCGCGGGTTCAGCCCGACATAGCTCACCAGTTTCTCCGAACTGGGAAATCGGTGGATGTCACCGATCGCCGCCACCAGCCCGGCCGCCACGATCAGGTTGACGCCGGTGATGCTCAGCAGCCGCTTGACCGCGGGATCGTCGATCGCAGTCTGGGCGATGTCCCGGTCCAGCACCTCCAGGTCCTCGCCCAGGCGGTCGAGCTCGCGCAGGTGCCGCTCGATCGCCGCGCGCTCATCGTCCGGCAGCGCCTGCTGGCCGAGCCAGGCCCGGCCCAGCCGGCCGAACAGGTCGGCATGCGGACAGGGCGGCACCAGATGCGCCTGCAGGATGGCGTGCACCTCGTTCTTGACCCGGGTCCGGTGCCGCACGACCTGGTTACGCCGCGCCACCAACCGCCGCCGCCGCTCGGTGCCGGCATCGGGCACCCAGACCTCGGGCAGGAAGCCGGCCGCCCGCAGCGAGGCCAGCACGCCGGCATCGATCTTGTCGGTCTTGACCTGGGCGTGCGCGATCGCCCTGACCTGCAGCGGGTTGGCCACGATCACCCGCGCCACATAGGGACTGAGCACCCGCACCACCGCCATGGCGTTGCCGGTCGCCTCGACGACGACCTCGTCCGCCTTGTCCAGCGTCCGCCCGAAGCCTTCCAGCCCGGAGCGGGTCATGTCCACCCGCCCTGCCGGTCTGAGCCGGCCCGTCTCCCAGAACACCACCTCCGCGAAGGTGCGGTGGATGTCCATGCCGATCACACGTCCCATCACCTGCTCCTCTCCAGTGGTCGACGGGAGCCGTGGGCAACACGACAACTACGGATCCGCGCTCTCGGCGCAACCGGGTCGGTCGCAGGGGCGGCCAGCTACTAACGCGAGCTCTCGGCTCATCGAATACATCGGCCTGCCCACTGACGTGCTCCCGGTGCCCCTCGTCCCGGATGGTCTCACCATACGTCAGGACTGAAGCCGTCCCAGCCGGATCAAGCAGGCACCGCCACCCTCATACCCGTTACGAACCCCATCGAGCGGCTCAACGGCGAGATCAAGCGCAGGACTGATGTCGTCGGCATATTCCCGAACGAGGCCGCCGTTGTCAGGCTTGTCGGGGCGCTGCTGCTGGAGCAATCCGACGAGTGGGCCACCCAGCGCTCGCGCTACATGACCCTGGAGACCGTCGCCGCAGTGAGCGATACTGCGCCCATCAGGCTCTCGGCCGTGACCACCTGACAAACCGGCCCAGACCGGCCCAGCCCACCAGGAGCCACCGCTCCTACACCACGTGACGAGACACGATCCGTGCTGGGGATTTCGACCGCCGGCTACTACGCTTGGCGATCGCGGCCAGATAGCAGGCGCGCCATTGAGGACTGCGCCCTGCTGGCCGACATCCGCCAGGCCCATGCCAACAGCGGTGGCCGTTACGGCAGTCCCCGTGTGCATGCCACCTTGCGGGCACAGGGGAGAAAGGTTGGCCGTGGACGGGTCGAGCGCCTGATGC
>NZ_BDLP01000539.1:0-2223 GCF_001950415.1 Roseomonas sp. TAS13 | reverse complement strand
CCGCTGCTCCATACCCGTGCGCGGGTGGAAGGCCGGAACCCCGGTGAGCATGGCGGCACGGGTGGCCGCGGGCGCGGCTCGCAGCCGGACCTCGCCCGCCGTGCCGCGCTGGAACGCTCGCGCGGCCGGCTGGTGATCACCGCGCTGGGCTTCGGCCTGCTCTTCGCGGCGGTGGGTGCCAAGCTCACCCTGGCCACGCTGATCGACCCGCGCGAGCCGCGGCGGATCGCCATGCGCCCCAATACCGGCGCACCCGTGGCCACCGCCGCCTCGCGCGCCCCGATCACCGACCGCAACGGGGAGATCCTGGCCGTCTCCCTGCCGGTGACGGAGCTGGTCGCCAACCCGAGGGTGATCGACAACCCGGCCGATGTCGCCGACAAGCTGATCAGGATCCTGCCGCAGATGGAGCGCGACAAGCTGGTCGCGCGGCTGTCGGGCGACCGCCAGTTCGTCTACATCGCCCGCGCCCTGACGCCGCGGCAGACCCAGGCGGTGAACGACCTCGGCGTGGCCGGGCTGGAGTTCCACACCTCCGAGCGCCGCTACTATCCGCAGGGACGCGCCGCCGTGCACGTGCTCGGCAACGTGGACGTGGACAACGAGGGCGTCTCCGGCGTCGAGCGCTTCTTCAACGAGCGGCTGCGCCTGAAGCCCGAGGAGGAGCTGCGCCTTTCCCTCGACGTGCGCGCCCAGGTGGCGATGCGCGATTCGCTGCAGCAGGCGATCAACGACTTCAACGGCATCGGCGGCACCGCGATCTTGGAAGACGTCCGCACCGGCGAGATCATCACCATGATCTCGCTGCCGGACTACGATGCCGGCGACATCGGCGGCGCCACGCCGGAGCAGCGCTTCAACCGCGCGACCGTCGGCACCTACGAGCCCGGCTCGACCTTCAAGCTGCTCACCGCCTCGATGGCGCTGGAAAGCGGCACGAGCAACATCTACAGCAGCTTCGACGCCAGGAACCCGCTTCGCATCGGCCGCTTCACGATCCGGGACTTCCAGGGCAAGAACCGCGTCCTCTCCTTTCCCGAGGTCCTCGCCTACTCCTCCAACCTCGGCGCCGCCCGCATGGCTTGGGCCGCCGGGCCGCAGCGGCAGCGCGACTTCCTGCTGCGCATGAACATGCTCTCGAAGCTGCACCTGGAGTTGCCCGAGCTCGCCACGCCGCTGGCGCCCCCGGCCTCGCTGTGGAAGGAGGCGAGCACCTACACCATCGCTTTCGGCCAGGGCATCAGCGTCACGCCGCTGCACGTGGTCAACGCCATCTCCACCATCGCCAATGGCGGCATCCTGCGGCAGCCGACCCTCGTGGCGCAGCCGCCGGGGGTGGAGCGCCCGGGCACGCGCGTGATCTCGGAAGCCACCACCGCCATCGTGCGCAAGCTGATGCGCCTCGTGGTGACGGACGGCTTCGGCAAGACCGCCGAGGTCCCCGGCTACTTCCCCGGCGGCAAGACCGGCACGGCGCAGAAGGCCGGCGCGCATGGCGGCTACGTCCAGGGCAAGCGCATCGCCGCCTTCGTCGCCGCCTTCCCGATGCAGGCGCCGCGCTACGCGATCTACATGATGATCGACGAGCCGAAGCCGAACGCGAAGAGCTACGGCTACGCCACCGCCGGCTGGGTCGCAGCGCCCGCCGCCGGCCGCGCCATCGCCCGCGTCGCGCCGATCCTGGGCATGGTGCCGGACGATCCCAAGGACCCGGCGATCAACCAGGCGCTCTACATCCCGCTGCAGCCCGGCCGTGGTCCTGCGCCTTCCGCGCCGGCGGCGAGCAAGCCCGCCCAGGCTTCCGTGCCCGCCACCACCCGCCCGGCCTCGACCCCGATGCGGGCCGCGCCGCCGCCGGCCACCGCCACGCCGCCCGGCACGCCGGAACACCCCGCGCGCGGCCCGCTGCGCGTCACCGATGCCAGCGAATGGCGCAACGCGGAGGCGTCGCCGCCACGATGACGACCGCGACCGCCCCAGGGCATGGGGATGCCGCGATCGCTCTCGACCGGCTCGCGCACACCATCGGCCTTTCCCTGCCGCCAGGCATATCCGGGACCACTGCCCGCATCGCCGGGGTGACCGCCGACAGCCGCGCCGTGGCGCCGGGCTTCCTGTTCGCCGCCCTGCCCGGCTCGCGCAGCGACGGGCGCGCCCATATCGGCGATGCGGTGGCGCGCGGCGCCGTTGCCGTGTTGGCGCCGGAAGGCACTGCCTGGCCGG
>NZ_BDLP01000538.1:0-2234 GCF_001950415.1 Roseomonas sp. TAS13 | reverse complement strand
TGCACCTGCTTGTCGCCATGGTCACGCTGGCTCTGGCATGGGCTCATGCCTGCGCATCACGGAGCAAAGGCCGGACCAACATTGAAACGGCAGGTCATGGCTACCGGCGAAAGTCCTGGTTCCGCACCGGCCTCGACATCCTCCGGCATTGGATCCTCACACAGCCAGGCGCCGCCCAAGACCTTTGGCAACATATCTGGGCTCAAGCCAAATACAGGTCGTTCAGAACCAGCGTCGTGTAGTGTGCCCGACGACGTAGTGCGGGTCTCCGCGGAGTTCGTGCTCCGCCTCGGTCAGTGCGAAGCGTGCCAGGATGCGGTCCATCCAGGGCTGTGTACGTAGCTTACGGTCGGCATAGATCACGAAGCGCCGCGTCGGGATGTGATAGACGACACGTCCGCGCGGCCACTCCTCATACTCCGACCAGAGCGGTGCGCCCGGCAGTCCGAGGCGACGCAGGCCTGACGCTCCCATCCTGGCCAGCTTCGTCCAGTATTCGTAGTGGCCGCCATGGGTCAGGAACTCCCCGTAGGTTTCTCCGCCCGCAAGCGGCACGAGGTCGACCAGCAATGCTGGCTGCTGGCCAGCTCCGACGATGCCCCAGAAGATGCCGATGGAGGGTTGCGTCATCCGGGCTTCCTGCCGCGGGTCACCCTTCCGCGATCCGCAATGTGCCCTGATCCCGGCTGTGGATCACTCCGGACAGGGGGCGAGGATCCGTGGGGCGACGGAAGCGGCTCAAGCTTGCCATCCCCGCATCCTGTCGCGCGCCTGCGCGATCTTCTCCCTGGCTCTGTCCGTCAGGGGCCAGCCCCTGCTCACCCTTGGGCTCGGATGGGGCAGCCCCAGCATCGCGCAGGAATGCTGGCCGTACTCGCCGAGGTCGAAGGTCACCTTCTCTTCCCATTGCCCGTCCGCCGACTGGTCCGCATCGGACGGCACCCAGTGTACGTCGTACCTTCGACCCTGACCTGGCCTGGGATGACGCAGGAGTGCCAGTGCGCTGAGCGCCTCGCCGTTGCCCAGGCAGACCACCACGGCCGGGCGCACCACATGCAGGAGGAACCGGTGCACCGGCCAGCAGTGCTGCCACCACAGGTCCCACGGTCTTTCCAGCGCGCCCGCGTCGTTCGACTTCACGAAAAGGGCGTTGGTGGAGAGGGTTTTCCGTGGATCGACGTTCAGTTCCTTGAAGACCGAGCAGATCCTGCTCTGCAATATGCTGTGGCCTGAGCCACCGTAGTTGTCGTCGACCCATTCGTTCCACGCGACCTTTCCCCGTGACCGCTCGATCGATGCCCCGATCGTGAGGCTCTCCGCCGTACCGTCGCCCTCGGCACTGCCGCCCGGATTGAAGCCCATGACATACAGCGGGCCGGGCACGAGCGTGTCGGCGCCGCTGACCAGAACGGCGCCAGGCTTTTCGGCGATGCCGCTCAGCAGTTCGGCCATCGTGTCGAGATGCATCCCTGTCTTCCGGTATCTGTTGGGACGGTTGGTTCAACGCGCCGCTCGCGCCGATCGGTGAAGCCGCCTTCATACCTCAGCCCTCCTCGGCGTTCTTCCAGATCCGTTGCGTGGGGTTGTTGCGCCACAGATCCGCCGGCCGCAGATAGCCCAGCGCGACCTCGGCGGAGCGGTGCCGGGTCTGTCGCATGACCTGGGCGAGGTCGGCGCCCTGCTCGCCGGCCGCGGTGGCCAGCCCTGCGCGCAGAGAGTGCCCCGAGAAGCGCTCCCACCCCTCCAGCCCGGCCGCCTCGGCTGCCCCCTTCACCAGCCGCCACACCGCCTTGTCCGACAGCGCGGCGGTGGAGAGCTTCCCTGCCTTGCTCATGCCCACAAAGAGCGGCCGCTCCCGATCGGAGCCCCCGCCGGTGATGTCGGAAGCCCCCTTCCGGAAACCCAGCCAGGCCTCCAGCGCCGCCAGCGGACAGCAGCCCGGCTCGGCCGGGTTGGCCCAGACGGCGACCTCCTGGCCGGCGCCGCGCTGGTCGGTCTTGGAGCGGCGGATGAGCACGCGCAGGCCCCGGCCCGGGACGATCTCCACATCCCCCAAGGCGAGCCCAACCAGTTCGCTGCGCCGCAGCGCCGCCCCGAAGCCCACCAGCAGCAGCGCCCGGTCGCGGGCGCCGAGCGGGGTGGTGGCGGGCGGGCGGGCGGCCAGCATCAGCCGCAGGGCGTCCGGGCCGGCCGCGGCGGCGCGCCTGCGGGGGCGGGTGCCGTGGCTGCGGGCG
>NZ_BDLP01000537.1:0-2238 GCF_001950415.1 Roseomonas sp. TAS13 | reverse complement strand
GGGACGGCACCAGGGCCGGTGCGGCGACGCTGTAGGCCACCGTGCCGGCGGCCCCCAGGAAGCCCAGCACCGCCAGCCAGGGCAGGGTCAGCGCCCCACCGAGCAGCAGGAGCAGGATGACGAGCAGCGCGGCCCCGCGCAGCACCTCCGCCCCCAGCATGAGGCGGCGGCGGGAGGTACGGTCCGCCAGTACCCCGGCGGGCAGCGACAGCAACAGGAAGGGCAATGTCTGTGCGGCCTGGAGCAGCCCGGTCTGTGTCGCTCCCGCCCCCAGCAGCAGCACGGCGGCGAGCGGCGCGGCGGACAGGGCGATCTGTTCGGAGAACTGGGCCGGAAGGCTGGACAGGGCGAGGCGCCGGAAGCCGGCGGGCAGGGGGCCGGAACGCTGGTCCGGGCCATGGCCGGGGTCATGGCTTGGGCGATGATCTGGCACGGGTCCCGTGATCTCCTGGATGGTGGAGAGGGACCCTAGGCGGCGGAGCGCCCGCCCCGCCTTCCGCCCGTTGCGCCCGCATCCGGAGCGTCAGCGGGATGCGGCTGGCGGCTACTCCACCACGAAGACCGCGAGTTCCACCCGGTCCGGCCGGCGGATGCCGGTGGCCAGGAAGAGAGGCCGGGTCAGCCAAGCATGCGCCGCGGCGGCGGTCTCGAAGCGTGGCGCCGTGCGGAAATAGACCTGCTCCGGTGGCACCGGCTCGCCCCGCGTGATGCGGGCCATGACCTCGGGCGGGCCATGCCGCACGCCGGTGTTCACGACATAGACGAGCGCCCCGTCATCCAGTTCCACCACATAGCGGGCCTCCAGCGTGGTGTAGCCGTCCGCCCTGATCACCTGGAAATCCGCCCCTGCCGGCAGGATGCGGCCGGACAGGCGTGGCCCCCGGACCCAGCCGCCCAGGATCGGCACAACCCGCCGCAGCCCCTCGCCGGTCTCGCCCACGGCGATGGGTTCCCCCACCTCCACCGCGATGTCGGCGACATGGTGCAGGCTCGGTGGCGTCATGGTCCTGTCCTCGCAGGGGATGTTTCCGTCCCGCCGTCATCCGCCCGCCCGGCCCGATCCACAAGACGCGAGAACCGGGGTGCCCCCCAAGGCCGGCACTTGGCGCCCACGCCGCTCAGGGGCAAGGATGCGCCCTGGCAGGCCCGGCAAGGGAGACCATCCGAATGATCCTGATCGGCCAGTACGATTCGCCCTTCGTCCGCCGCGTGGCGGTGGCCCTGCGCCTCTACCGGCTGGGCTACGAGCACCAGCCCTGGTCCACCTTCGGCGATGCGGAGCGGCTGGCCGCCATCAACCCGCTGCGCCGCGTCCCCGTGCTGCTGCTCGACGATGGCGAGGCGCTGATCGAGAGCGGCGCGATCCTGGACCACCTAGACGAACAGGCATCGCCGGACACGCGGCTG
This sequence comes from Roseomonas sp. TAS13, assembly GCF_001950415.1. Classification (NCBI taxonomy): domain Bacteria; kingdom Pseudomonadati; phylum Pseudomonadota; class Alphaproteobacteria; order Acetobacterales; family Roseomonadaceae; genus Roseomonas; species Roseomonas sp. TAS13. Next base: position 831 of record NZ_BDLP01000537.1, on the reverse strand, counting down.
ATCCACGCCTCCGGCGCGGAACGGCGGCGCATGCTGCGCCTCTGCGCCCTGGCCACCGGCCTCTGCGACAAGATGGTCAGCCTGATCTACGAACGCATCCTGCACGAGACGGTCTCGGAACGCTGGGTGGCGCGCTGCGAGGCGCAGATCCGCGACGTGCTCGCGGTACTGGAGGCGGAGCGGGCGCGCGAGCCCGCGCCCTTCTGGAACGGCGTGGCACCGGGCCATGCCGATATCGCCCTGGGCTGCGCGCTGCGCTTCCTCGCCGAGGCGCATCCGGCGATCCATGGCGACGGCGGCGCGTGGCCCAGCCTGGCGGCCCATGCGGCGCGTTGCGAGGCACTGGATGCCTTCGCGGGCGTCGTGCAGGTCTTCGATCCGCCGAAGCGCTGAGCCGCGGCTATTCCGGCCAGGAGAAGCGGATGTTGTTGTCGCGCAGCCCGGCCAGCACGACCTCGATGCCGCCGGAACGGATCATCCAGTCCAGCCGGTGGTCGCGGTATTCCCGCCGCTGGGGCAGGAAAAGGGGACGCCCTGATCCGATCCTCCGGGCGGGCTCCTCACCCCGCCAGCCTGATCTCCCGCGCGGCGGTGTAGAGCGCCAGCCGCCGCGCCGCATTCGGCGCCAACCCATGTTCGGCGACATTCTCCACCGGCGGCAGGCGATCCGCGAGATGGCAGGCGGCGAGGTGGCCCGGATCGCCCCCCAGCGGTCCGGTGGGCGCGCGCAGCTCCGGGTCCTGCTCCCGGCAGACCGCCTCGGCATGGGGGCAGCGGGTGTGGAAGCGGCAGCCGGAGGGCTGTCTCTTGATCACATCTACGCACAGCTCC
>NZ_BDLP01000536.1:0-2244 GCF_001950415.1 Roseomonas sp. TAS13 | reverse complement strand
GGGCGCGCCGGGCGTGCTCCGCATGGAGGTCGGCCAGCCCGGCACCGGCGCCCCGCGCGGCGCCGCCGAGGCCGTGGCGAAGGCGCTGCTGGCCAGCGAGCCCATGGGCTACACGGAAGCCTTCGGCCTGCGCCCCCTGCGCGAGCGCATCGCGCTCCGCTACGCCCGCCACTATGGCCAGCCCGTGCCGGTGGACCGCATCGCCGTCACGGTGGGCGCCTCGGGCGCCTTCCCGCTGGCCTTCCTCGCCGCCTTCGACCCGGGCGACACGGTGGCCATGGCGGCGCCCTACTACCCGCCCTACGCCAATATCCTCACCGCGCTGGGGATGCGCCCCCTGACGCTGCCCTGCGACGCCTCGACCCGCTTCCAGCCCACCGTGGCGATGCTGGAGAAGCTGGACCCGCGCCCCGCCGGCCTGATCGTCGCCTCCCCCTGCAACCCTGCCGGCACCATGCTCGCACCCGCCGAGCTCGCCGCCATCGCCCGCTGGTGCCACGCGAACGGGGTGCGCCTCATCTCCGACGAGATCTACCACGGCCTCAGCTATGGCGTGGAGGAAGCCACGGCGGCCGCCTTCAGCCCCAGCGCCGTGGTGGTCAACAGCTTCAGCAAGTACTTCTCCATGACCGGCTGGCGCATCGGCTGGATGCTGCTGCCGGAGGACCTGCTCCGCCCGGTGGAATGCCTGGCGCAGAACATGTTCATCTCCGCCCCGCACATCGCCCAGCTCGCCGCCCAGGCCGCGATGGACTGCACGGAGGAGCTGGAGGCCAACCGCGCCGCCTATGCCCGCAGCCGCGACATCCTGCTGCGCGCCCTGCCGGGCATCGGCCTCGACCGCATCGCCCAGGCGGACGGCGCCTTCTACCTCTGGTGCGATGTCGGCCACCTGACCAACGACAGCGTGGCCTTCTGCGCCGCCATGCTGGCCGAGGCCGGCATCGCCGCCACCCCCGGCGTGGATTTCGACCCGGCCCGCGGCCACCGCTTCCTGCGCTTCTCCTATTGCGGGCCGGAAGCCGACATGGCGGCGGCACCGGAACGCCTGGCCCGCTGGCTCGGGCGCGGCGGCTGATCCCTCACGCCGCCCGCGATGCCATCTCCGGCAGGAATGGGTCCGCCACCGGGTCATGGGTGCAGGTGACCTGGACCTCGTCCGAATGCCCGCGCAGCAGCGCCCGAAGCGCCGCCTGGGACGCCGCGGCGATGCGCCCGCTCCGCTGCATCATCGTCTCATAGGCCAGGGCGAAAGGCGGGCAGCGCGGCGCAGCCCGCAATTCGCGCAGGTTGAACACCGCATCGCCCGCATGCAGCAACCAGCCCGCCCCGGTCCGGACCGCGACGCCGCAATGCCCCGCCGTGTGGCCGGGCAGCGGCACCAGCACGAAGCCGGGCGGCAGCCCCTCGCGAAACGCCGCGAAGCCGAACCAGTTCTGGCCGAGCCGGTCGTGCTCCCGCATGTCGCGCCGAAGCTGTCCGGGCCGGTAGCGCATCGCCCCCGTCAGCCCCCGCCGCGCACGCGCATCCCGCGCCTCCCGCCCCGACACATGCACCGTCGCCCAGGGAAAATCCGTGAGTCCGCCCGCATGGTCGTAGTCGAGATGCGTCATCACGATATGGCGCACATCCTTGGGGTCGAAACCCAGGGTCCGGACCTGGACGATCGCCGTATCCTCCGGCGCGACCCGGACCCGCGTGGCATGGCGCGCGACGCCTGGCAGGCGCGCCTCCGGGTCGAAGACATCCCCCATGCCGAAGCCGGTATCCACCAGCACCAGCCCATCCTCCGATTCGGCGAGAAGGCAGCGGCAGGTCAGGCTCGACGGCCCCATGCCGGGCGTCAGCCCATCCCATAGCCCGCCCCCGAAGGGACGCATGCAGCCGCAGTGGAGGGTGTGAATACGCATGACCGGATGAACGCCGGCGCATGCGCCTTGTTGCGGCGGAACCTCCGCCCCCCCTCCCTCGCATCTCCCCTAGTAGCGCGCGATCAGCACGACCCCGCCGATCATCAGCGCGCAGCCCAGCACCCGCAGCAGGCTCAGGGAGCGCACCTCGAAGCCGACAAGGCCGAAATGGTCGAGCAGCACGGAGGTCACCACCGCCGCGGTCAGGGTGAGGGCGGTGTAGGGACCGGCACCCAGCTTCTGCGCCGAGGTCAGCGTCACCAGCACATAGACCGCCCCGAGCAGGCCGCCGATCCAGCCCCACCAGGGCACCTGCCCCGCCCGCCCGCCCAGG
>NZ_BDLP01000535.1:0-2263 GCF_001950415.1 Roseomonas sp. TAS13 | reverse complement strand
CGAGCCAACGCTGCGCTGCACCGCGTGGCCGTTGTCCGGATGCGCTCCCATCCCGAAACGAAAGCCTATGTCCATCGTCGAACAGCCGAGGGCAAGTCCCTTCGGGAGATCCGACGCTGCCTGAAGCGGTACATCGCCCGGGAAATCTTCAATAGTCTCCGCACGCCAACCGCTCAGTCCGCAGTCTCAAATGGCCCTTGACCAACATAGGAGCATCAACGCGCTCGCCGAGACGGTGATCGGGCTGTTCAAAACGGAGGTCATCCGCCGCCGTGGCCCGTGGCGGAGCCTTGAAGCCGTCGAATACGCCACCCTCGAGTGGGTGGCCTGGTTCAACAACCACCGCCTCCCCGAGCCGATCGGGAACATCCCTCCCGCCGAGGCCGAGGCGCGCTACTATGCCGCGGGCAAGGCACCAGCTTTGGCCGCGTGACCCAACCACAACAGCCTCCGCCGAACCCGGGGCGGTTCAGTTCATTACAGGCTGCGTGTGTGGTCGGTGGAGCGCCTTGGAACCTGAAGGACGATGGCAAGATCCCGAAAGGATCAACATGATCGATGATACATCGAAACTACTTGGCAAGCGCGAGACCGTCCCTGGGAGCGGTGTTCAGGGCCATCGAAAGGCCCTCGAAGCCAGCGCCTGGCTTGCTGCCGTGGTCGAAAATTCGGACGACGCCATCATCAGCAAAACGCTCGACGGTATCATCACGACATGGAATCGCGGCGCGGAGCGCTTGTTCGGCTACACCTCCCATGAAACCATTGGCCAGCCCATCAGGATGATCATCCCCGATGACCGGCTTTTCGAGGAGGATGAGATCCTTCGCCGACTGCGCAACGGTGAGCGCGTCGATCATTTCGAGACGGTGCGCCTTCGAAAGAATGGCGAGTTGGTCGAGATCTCCGTCACCATTTCCCCTGTGAGAGCCGAAGACGGATCGATTCTTGGTGCCTCGAAGATCGCCCGCGACATCACCGACCAGAAGCGCGCTTCGGCACAGCAGGCCCTCCTCTTGCGGGAAATGCATCACCGCATCAAGAATCTCTTCACCCTGACCGCCGGACTCGTCACGCTCAGCGCCAAAGCTTCCGCAGAAAGTGCAGTGTTCGTAGCCGATTTCCGGTCCCGACTCCAGGCACTGGCGCGGGCACATGCATTGACCATGCCCGATGACAACGCTGCGAACACCGAGCCTGCCACGACTTTCGTCGAACTGCTCCAAGCAATCCTTGCCCCTCACGTTGCGGACGACAGGCCGCGCATTGCCATCAGGGGATGCGATGCGCCGCTTGTTGGAAAGGCGTTGACCTCGATCGCCTTGCTACTGCACGAGCTGGCCACCAATGCCGCGAAATACGGCGCGCTGTCCGGTTCCGGCGGCCGGTTGTCGATCGATCTGAGCGTCGAGAATGGAACCTTGCGCATGATCTGGCAGGAGTCGAACGCCCCGCATTCTTCTCCGGAGACGCGGCGTGAAGGCTTCGGTACCACCCTGGAACAAGCCGCTGTAAGCGGCGTTCAAGGCAGCCTTCATCGAGATTGGAAGGCTGACGGCGTCTCGATCACACTGGAGGTCGCGCTGCGATCGCTTGTAGGATGATCACGCGAAGCCGGGCCTGAAACCTGCTTCGCGGCTTTGCGGATCTACGCTGTGACCAAATCTGGGCCAGTGCCGTCTGTTCCGAAATGGAAATCTTGTTGTGACGGAAAGAGCTGACTGCTGCGCTTTCTCCCACGGACTGCCCGCCTTGGCGAACCGTCCGGGGCTTGTCAGTGGCCTGACAGGCAATGCATTCCGGAGGTGCCGATCATGGCGCCGGACCACGATCCGGCTTAGGCATGGTGACCGGGAAGGATAGAAGTTCGATGAAGGCTTCGTGGAAGGCTGTGCTCGGCCTGGCGGCGGTCGTCGCCGTCATGGCCGGTGGCTACGTCGCCTGGAGGCTCCACGGCCGCGAACCTGCCCTGCCCGCCTACATTGCCTCCACCAATGGCCGCATCGAGGCGGAGCAGTTCGACATCGCCAGCAAGCTCGCCGGCCGCGTGGTGGAGGTGACGGTCGAGGAAGGGCAGATGATGGCGCGCGGCGCGGTGATCGCACGATTGGACGACTCCACTTTGCAGGCTCAGCTCCGCGCCGCCGAGGCGCAGGTCGCCGAGGCGCAGCAGGCCATCGCCACGGCCGAGGCGGAGCAGGCGAGGGCCGCCAGCAGCCGCCGGCTCGCGCAGACCGAACTCACCCGCACCCAGGAACTCGCC
>NZ_BDLP01000534.1:0-2270 GCF_001950415.1 Roseomonas sp. TAS13 | reverse complement strand
CGCGCCCGCAGCGGCGCCCGCCGCCCCGGCAGCGGCGCCGGCGGCGGCACCGGCCGCTCCCTTGGCGGCGGCGCCCGGGCGCTTGGTGGCGCGGGCATCGGGCTTGCCGGCGGTCGGGGGCTCCCGGCGGGCGGCATTGCCCCGGGCCTCCCCCTGCGGCCTGGCGGTGGAAGGGCGGGACGCCGTGCCGGAGCCCCCTTGGGTACTCCCTTGGGCACGCGGCGGCAGTTGCAGCGTGTGCGGCGGGGCGGCCTGCCCCCCGGTCTGTCCCCCGGTCTGGGCCAGCACGGCGGCGGGGGTCCCGAGCGATCCGGAGAAAGCCAGGAGCAGGAAGGTCGGCAGCGTGAAGGTACGTCGCATCGGCAGGCCTATTGAGGGCCGCGAACGGGGGGGTCGGTCAACCCGTCCGGCCCATCATTCAGAAAGTCAGGATTTGCCCCGCCCCGACCGATTCGAGAAAGGTGGCGAAGCCCGCCACCTCCACCTGCGGGTGCAAGGCCGATGCCGGCAAGCCCTCGGCACGCAGCCCGGCCTCGCAGGCGAGCAGCCGGACCGGCAGTTCCAGCGCCGCCTCCAGCAGCTCCGCCGCCGTGGCCACGCCGCGTTCCGCCATCAGCGCCTCGCGCATGTCGGCCAGCAGGGGGCTTTCGCGCAGCAGCAGCCGGCAGCCGCCATTGGTGGCGAAAAGCGTCACCCGCCGCCCCAGCGCCGCCGCCCCGGTCGCGGCCACCAGGGCGTAATGCCCCTTCTCATGTCCCCCGGAGGCGAGCAGCACCCCCAGCGGCACCCCGCCCGTCCCCATGCTCACGCCACCCCGCAGACGGGGGTCATGGCTTCCATCGCATGGGCGGAAAGGTCATGGATCGTGGCAGTTTCGCCACAGAGCGCGCAGCCTGGATCACGGCGCAGGCGGATGTCGCGGAAGCGCGCCTCCAGCGAGTCCCAGAGCAGCAGGCGGCCGGACAGGCCGGCGCCGATGCCCAGGATCTCCTTCAGCACCTCCGTTGCCTGGAGGGTGCCCATCACCCCGGTCACCGCCCCCAGCACCCCGGCCTCGGAGCAGGTCGGCACCAGGCCGGGCGGTGGCGGTTCCGGGTGCAGGCAGCGGTGGCAGGGATGCGGCGCGCCGAGATGCGACTTGTAGGTGGAAAGCTGCCCCTCGAAGCGCAGCACCGCCGCCGAGACCAGCGTGCGGCCCAGCAGGTGGCAGGCATCGCCCAGCAGGAAGCGGGTCTCGAAATTGTCGGTGCCGTCGCAAACCAAGTCGTAGCGCGGGATCAGCGCCTCCGCCGCCGCGGCATCCATGCGCCGCGCATGGACCTCGACGCGAACCTCCGGGTTCAGCCGGCGGATGGTCCCGGCGGCGCTTTCCGCCTTGCCCTGCCCCAGCCGGTCCGTGTCATGCGCCACCTGGCGCTGGAGGTTGCTCAGCTCCAGCGTGTCATGGTCCACGATCCCGATCGTGCCGACTCCGGCGGCGGCGAGGTAGAGCGCCAGCGGCGAGCCGAGCCCGCCCGCCCCCACCACCAGCACCCGCGCCGCGCGCAGTTTCGCCTGCCCCGTGGCGCCCACCTCGGCCAGCAGGATGTGACGGGAATAGCGGTGGAGTTCCGCTTCGGAGAAGTCGAGCGACATGCCCGCCATATGGCACGGCGGCGGCGCTTCCGCAGGGGGGGCCTTCCCGCTCCGGCCGCCGGGTTTCAGATCGGCGCGCGGCCGATGCGGCCCAGATGCGTGTCGTGGAAGCCGGAGGCGTATTTCAGCCCGTGTCCCAGGGCGCGGTCGATGCCGATATGCAGCAGCCAGGCCAGGGCGAAGCTGCCCAGCAGCCGGTCGCCGGTGCTGACGGCCAGCGCGCCCAGGACCAGCGGCCCCGGCGTCACATGCACGAGGTTGTAGAGGATGGAGCCCAGCCGCCGCCCACCGAGATAGGCCAGGATCGACAGGTCCGGCGCGATGGCGGCCAGGACGAAGGCCCACCAGCCGGTGCCGAGCCAGATCTGCCCGACCAGCCCGACCGTGGCCAGCGCCAGCCCCTCCAGCCGCAGCATCAGGTTCACCGCGCCGGTCGCATGGCCCGGATCGGTGGAGTAGGTCACGGCGATCGCCTCGGCCTCCCGCCTCTGGCGCGGGGCACGGGCGGGCGCGGCGCGGCGAGGCACGGGGACGGGTTCCGCGACGAGTTCGGGAACGGGTTCCGGCGGGGCTTCGGCCGGCGACTCGCCCGCGGCGCGGCGGCGGGCCGCGGGGGCCTTCGCCCGGCGCTTCGC
>NZ_BDLP01000533.1:0-2273 GCF_001950415.1 Roseomonas sp. TAS13 | reverse complement strand
GGTGCCTACCTGGCGGGCACCAACACGCGGCGGGTGCAGCGGGCGCTGGCGGCGCTGTTCCGGGGCGCGGTGGGCAAGGACGTGGTCAGCCGGGCCTGGCGCAAGGTCAAGGTGGACTGGGAGGCCTGGGAGCGGCGCGACCTCGGAGGCGAGGACGTCGTCCGCCTGATCCTCGACGGGACCGTCGTGCGGGTCCGGTTGGACCGCAAGGCCACCTCGATCTCACTGCTGGTGGTGCTCGGCATCCGCCGCGACGGTCAGAAGGTGCTGCTGGCGGTGCGCAACATGGGCGGGGAGAGCGAGGCGGCCTGGCGGGCCGTGCTCGACAACCTGATCGCCCGCGGCCTGCGCACCCCGGCGTTCCTGATCATCGACGGCGCCGCCGGCCTGGAGAAGGCGCTGGCGGCGCTCGTGCCCGAGGTGCCGGCCCAGCGCTGCACGGTGCACAAGCATCGCAACCTCCTGGCCCACGCGCCGGAACGGCTGCACGAGGAGATCACCACCGACTACACGGACATGATCTACGCCGCGACGGCCAGGGAGATCGAGACGCGGCGGAAGGCTTTCCTGCGCAAGTGGCGGCTGAAGTGCCAGGCCATCGCCGACAGCCTGGAGGAAGCCGGCGAGGCGCTTTTCGCCTTCGCCCGCCTGCCCGCGAGCCAATGGAAGTCGGCGCGCACCACCAACGCCATCGAGCGGCTGCACGAGGAGTTCAAGCGTCGCATCAAGACCCAGACCGTGCTGCCCTCGGCCGAGACCGCGGCCATGCTGTTCTGGGCCCTGCTCGCCTCAGGCCAGATCAGCATGCGCAAGGTCGACGGATGGCAGACCCTCGATCAGCCACCCGCCAAGAGCAGCATTGACCTCGCCGCCTGACCCGATACCGTCACCACGCCGGAGGCGCACGCCGCCATTTCCAACCACCTTCGCGACACCACCCCTGAACAACTCGTAAGGCACTGATCTGGGTGGGAGATTTGCTGGACCGGGTGCCCTGGATTTGCAGGGTTCGATTGTTTTCGGCGGCAAACCCTGCGATTCTGACGGGCATGAAGCACCGCCCGCGCCCGCCGGAACAGCCCGACCTGCTGCGGCCGCGGCTGGTCGACATGATCGACGGACGGCACGAACTCGTGCGGCTCGCGGCACTGATCGACTGGGCGTGGTTCGAGCGGGAATGGGCCGGCTTCTTTCCCGCCGGCGAGGGGCGGCCGGCCACCCATCCTCGCCTGGTGGCGGGGCTGCTGTACCTGCAGCACGCCCACGGCCTCTCCGACGAGGCGGTGCTCGCGCGCTGGGTGGAGAACCCGTACTTCCAGCACTTCACCGGCGAGACCTTCTTCCAGCACCGCGCGCCGATCCACCCCTGGTTCTCCCGCACTTTCCGTGCTGTGGGCTCGTCGTTCCGGGGTGGGATGATCACATTGGAGGGGCGTCGTTCCTCTCTCTGAAAGCTGGGATTGTCCAAGCGTCTCCTGCCTCTGCTTCCAGCGGGGCTACTGGTTCAGCAGGTCCTGCCCGCTTCCGATCACATCATCATCGCCGCCGCGCTACCTTCCGAGGCCGCCACCTGCCCAGCTTGCGGCACGTCGTCACGGCGCGTTCACAGCCACTACCAACGCCGCCTCGCTGATCTGCCATGGCAGGGCCGCCCTGTGACGCTGCGTCTCCAGGCACGGCGGTTCCGCTGCCTCGACCCGACCTGTACCCGGCAGACCTTCGCCGAGCGGCTCCCGGAGGTTGCGGCCGCCGGGGCACGGCGGACCCGGCGACTGGGCGATCTGCAGCGCTGTGTAGGCCTGGCGCTCGGGGGCGAGGCCGGCGCGCGCCTGATCGAGCGTCTAGCCATGGCGACCAGCCCGGACACGTTGCTGCGGATCACCCGCGCGGAGGGCCGGGACGCCATGCCGGCAGCGACGCCACGGGTGCTCGGGGTGGACGACTGGGCTTGGCGCCGAGGCCATCACTACGGCACGGCGCTGGTCGACCTAGAGCGCAATCGCGTCGACTTGCTGCCCGACCGCCAAGCGGAGACCCTGGCGGCGTGGCTGCGCCAGCACCCTGGCGTGGAGATCGTGGCCCGAGACCGGGCGGGCGCTTACGCGGACGGGGTCCGGCAGGGCGCGCCCGGTGCAATCCAGATAGCGGATCGCTGGCACCTGCTGCGCAACCTCGGAGATGCGGTCCGGGCCCTCGTGGAACGGCACGGCAACGCCACCGGTCGGGCGGCCTGTCTCTTGATCACATCTACGCACAGCTCCACCGTAAGGCGA
>NZ_BDLP01000532.1:0-2284 GCF_001950415.1 Roseomonas sp. TAS13 | reverse complement strand
GCCTTACGGTGGAGCTGTGCGTAGATGTGATCAAGAGACAGGCGCTCCCTGGAGCGAGCCCGCAAGTTCCCCCTACGCCCGTTCTCCGGCGGGCGCCTGCCCCGGCTCCAAACCGCCTTCGACGAGCGCCAGGACGAAGTGGAGCAGCGTGCGGCCGAGCACGACGCCTGCCATGTGCAAGTGGACTTCGCCTTCGGCAGCGAGGCGCTGAACGCCTACCGTGCGCTCTCCGCCGCGCACGTCCGTCTCGCGCGGTCGCACAAGGTTTGGGACGTCACCTCCTCGGTCTCCATCGACCGTGTGGCGCTCAGGACGACCGCCAGCACCCTTGTCACGCGGACCCCGACGTCGCTCGCGGTCGCAAACTCGGGCATCGTGGCGTCCCATTGGACGGGCCTGGGCTTCGGAAACGCCAACGGGGAGGACATTGAGATCTTCCCAGGTTTCGGCCTCATCCGCGACCGCAGGGGCGGCAGCGGGGACTTCGCCCTCATCGACCTTCGTGACCTCCGGCTGGAGGCCATGTCTGTGCGCTTCGTCGAGGACGAGGGCGTGCCGTCCGACGCCGCCGTCGTGGGCCACGCTTGGGAGAAGGCCAACAAGGACGGCAGCCCTGACCGGAGGTTTGCCAACAACCGCCAGATCCCGATCGCCCTCTACGGGCGCATCATCCTCCGCAGCAACGGCGGGGTCCACGAGGCGTGGATGTTCAGCAATCATGGGGCGGTTCAGGAGTTCGCGGCCTGCTACCATCGGCTCCAGCAGGCCTTGGCTGACCTCGCCAATGCCGCATCCCTGGGTGGGGAGGCCGGCGATCTACCGTTCGCCCCTGCCGAGCCAGCCAGCCGCTACACAGTACCGCCCCTGCCGCAGGTTGGCGGCGCCCACGAGTACACCGTCGGAGCGGCTGCTATCCTCGGCATCGCCCTGTGGTTCGGGTCGGCCCACCTCGGCAGGAACCCTTTCGTCCCGCCGGGCGTCTATCTCCCCTCATCCACTGGCGGAGCGCCACCATTGCTGACGACTGTCCCGATAGGGGCACCTGCCACCGTGCAGGCCAACCCGGCTGCTCCAATGGCTGTTCCGGCAGCCGTTCCAACGGTATCGGCATCGGCGGCGCTACCGGCCTCGGCCCTCCCGGTCGAAGGGGAGCGCGTCGTGACCAAGCAGGGTGCCAACGTCCGAGGAGCTGCCAACGGCTCATCCGGCGTGGTCAGGACGGTTGCGCAGGGGGTGACCCTACAGGTGCACGGTCGCCGGAATGGGTGGGTTCAGGTGGGAGATACCAGCCCCTGGGGCTGGGTCCACTCAAGCTTACTGGAGAATATTCGTCAGTAATTTCAGTTGATTGTTAGATAAGATCCAACAGACGGAACGCTGTGACCGATCAATGTCGGGCGGAGACCAGTCACCTGCCGATAGGAAGGCGCCCTGGCCGCGGTCATGACCTGGGCCGAGCCATCACGCGGCGTGGCGCTGCCGCGCGAGCAGGCGCTCCGGCTCATCGAGGCGGGCGGCGGGCTGCACTGCGTCTGGAGCGGCCGGCGGCTCGACGCGGCGAGCCTCGACATCGACCATTGCCTGCCCTGGTCGGCTTGGCCCTGTGGTGACCTGTGGAACCTGCTGCCGGCGCACCGACAGGTGAACCAGCGCGAGAAGCGCGAGCGCCTGCCGGCGGATGGCCGGCTGCGGGCGGCCGGGGACGCCATCCAGGCGTGGTGGCAGCGGGCCTATCTGGCGGAAGGCGACCTCGTGCTGCCGCGGCGCTTTGCCGACGAGGCCCGGGCCAGCCTGCCTGGGTTAGCCGGCGAGATGGCTGGACCGGCACCGGAGGCGGTGTTCGCCGCGCTGTGCGTGCAGCGCCTGCGGTTGCGTTATGACCAGCAGGTGCCGGAGTGGGACCCCTGACGAGGTTTGCATGACAATCATCCTCGCCACTGGCCAGCCATAGGATCAGAATAGCTGCTTCACCTACCTAGTCGCCCTTGAATAACCTGTTCAGGCTGGCGCAGCGGTGATTGGCCGGCGGTCTGCCGGGGTGAGGTGCCGGAGCAGGGTGGCGAGGAGAGCGGCCAAAAGGGCCCTGAGGTGGGCGAGGATCTTGCGGATGTTGTGGCCGCAGCCGCAGAGGACGGCGTAGAGGGCATCGCCGTTGGTGCCCTTGAGGGCGCAGCGGGCGAGGCGGCCGTCGGTCTTCATGTGGCCGATCTCGGGCTCGATGGCGCTGCGGCGCCGGAGCAGCCGGCGCAGGCGGGGCGTGAGGCCGCGGCGCGTGCCGCTGACG
>NZ_BDLP01000531.1:0-2298 GCF_001950415.1 Roseomonas sp. TAS13 | reverse complement strand
GCTGCTCGGCCTCGCGGATGCTGGCCAGGCCGATGCCGAAGCGCGGCTGGCCGTCATCCTCGCCATGGCCGGCCTGGGCCTGGGCGCCGTCCTGGGCGGGCAGCGAGGCGAGCTTCACCGGGAGCTTCTGGTCCTCCCCGTCGCGGCGCGCGGTCAGCGTGGCCTCGGCGCCGGGGTGGTGGTCGGCGATCACCCGGGCCAGCTCGCGCGGGCTGTGGATCGCGGTGCCGTCCACGGCGGTGATCACGTCGCCCGCCTTGAGCCCGGCGCGGGAGGCGGGGCTGTCGGGCTCGACCTGGGCCACCAGCGCGCCCTGGGCCTCGGGCAACTGCAGCGCCTTCGCCATGGTGGCGGTCACCGGCTGGGTGCTGGCGCCAAGGAAGCCGCGCTCGACATGGCCGTTCTTCTCCAGCTGCGCCACCACCGTCTGGACGATGTTGGAGGGGATGGCGAAGCCGATGCCGACCGAGCCGCCGCTGGGCGAGAAGATGGCGGTGTTGACGCCGATCACCGTGCCGTCCTGGGCGAAGAGCGGGCCACCGGAATTGCCGCGGTTGATCGGGGCATCGACCTGCAGGAAGTCGTCATAGGGGCCGGCGCCGATGTCGCGGCCGCGGGCCGAGACCACGCCCGCCGTGACGGTGCCGCCGAGGCCGAAGGGATTGCCCACCGCCACCACCCAGTCGCCCGGGCGGGCCTTGTCGGAATCGCCCAGCTTCAGGAAAGGCAGGTTGCCGCCGGCATCGATCTTCAGCAGCGCCAGGTCGGTGCGCTCGTCGCGGCCCACGATCCGGGCCGGCAGCTCGCGCCCGTCATCCAGCGTCACCTTCACCGAGGCGGCGTCCTTCACGACATGGTTGTTGGTGACGACATGGCCCTCGGCATCGACCAGGAAGCCGGAGCCCAGCGCCTCGGCCACGCCGCCGCGCGGCCCGCCCTCGGGGGCACCGAAATAGCGGCGGAACATGCGGTCCTGCGGCGAGCCCGGCGGGAAGGGCGAGCCGGCCTCGGCCTGCTGCTGCGGCTTCTCGATGGCGGTGATGGTCACCACCGCCGGGCGGACTTTGGCGACCAGATCGGCAAAGCCCGGAAGGCCCTGCATGGCCGGGGCCACCACGGCGGCGGCGGGCTGGATCTGGCCGCCCTGCGGAGCCTGGACGGCACCCTCGGCGAAGGCGGGCGCCCAGCCGGTGGCGACGCCACCCAGGGCCGTGCCGGCCAGCAGCACGGCGGCGAAGGCGGCGTTGCGACGGCGGTTGCGGAAGGGATTCGACATCCGAGCGGTTCCTCTCAGGACTGCGGCCGGTGGTGATGCCACCGCGATGGATGCCATCTGGACCCGCGCCGCTGGAGACGCTCCGACAGGATCATGAAAGAGTTTTCAGGGTTCCGGACCGGGCTCGGGCGCGGCGGGCGGCGGCGGAAAGGTCCAGGGCGACGGTGAGCCCCCTCCCCCCCGGCCCGTCATGGAGTTCGAGGCGGCTGTCATGCAGGCGCGCGACCGCGGCCACGAGGGCGAGGCCCAGGCCGGTCCCCGGCGTGTTGCGGCTGCGGTCCAGCCGGTAGAAGCGGCGGAGCACCTTCTCCCGCTCCTCCGCCGGGATGCCGGGACCGTCGTCGGAGACCTCCAGCACCGGGCCGGGGCGCAGCGTGACGCGCAGCGTGCCGGCGCCATGGGCCAGGGCGTTGTCGAGCAGGTTGGCAAGGGCCTGGCGCAGCAGGGTGGCATGGCCGGCGATGCGCTGGCCGGGGGCGATCCCGGCCTCCAGCCGGCGCCCGGCCTCCTCGGCCACGGGGGCATAGACCTCCGCCACCTGGGCGACGAGCGCGGAAAGGTCGAGCGGGGCGATGTCGTCCCGCCCCGCCCCCGCCTCGGTGCGGGCGATGCGCAGCAGGGCGGAGAAGGTGGCGAGGATGCCGTCGAGTTCCCCGATCGCGGCCTCCAGCGTGGCGGCATCGGCCTCCGGCTCGCGGGCGCCGGCCAGCGCCGTTTCCAGCCGCTGCCGCAGGCGGAAAAGCGGCGAGCGGAGATCGTGCGCCACGTCGTCGGTGACCTGCCGCACCTCGGCGACCAGGCGCTCGATGCGCTCCAGCATGGCGTTCATCGTGGCGGCGAGGCGGTCGAACTCGTCGCCGCGCCCCGAGGCGGGCAGGCGCCGGCCGGGATCGCCGGCCATCACGGCGCGGGCGGCGGTGCTGACCCCGGCCAGGCGGCGCTCCAGGCTGCGCGCCGCCAGGAAGCCCAGGGCCAGGGCGAGCACGGCCCCCAGCGCGCCCGAGATCCAGGGCGTCCAGGCC
>NZ_BDLP01000530.1:0-2302 GCF_001950415.1 Roseomonas sp. TAS13 | reverse complement strand
GCTGCTGGCCATGCCCGCCGCCTTCGGCCTGCCGCGCCAGCATGGCGGCACGCGGCGGGCCGCGGTTGGCCTGACGCTCGGGCTCGGCTATCTCGTGGCGCAGGGCCTGATGATCGCGATCGGCGAGGCCGGCGGGCTGGGCCCGGTTCCGGCGGCCTGGAGCATGCTGCCCTGCTTCGCCACCGCGGGCCTCCTGTGCCTGTGGCGCGAGGAGGCCTGAAGGCACATGCGGTTCCGGCATGCTCTCATCTGAGCAAGGAGGCGGTTTCATGTATGGTCCCTGGCGGGGCGGACGCAGTTTCGATCTGGGGCGGATGACGCTTCGGGAACTCGTCGTCGCCTATGCGGCGCATCCGGCGATCCATCTGTATGGGCTGCTCGCCATCATCTCGGCCGGGCTTTCCGTGCACTGGGCGGAGGGGGCGCTGCGGCCGGCGCTGGCGGTGGCCGCCACGATCCTGGCCTATCCGCTGGTCTGGTACGCCATCCACCGCTTCATCCTGCATTCGCGTTTCCTCTACCGCTCGCCGCTAACGGCGGCGCTGTGGAAGCGCGTGCATTTCGACCACCACCAGGACCCGCACCGTCTGGACGTGCTCTTCGGCGCGCCGGTGACGACGGTGCCGACCATCCTGGCCATCCTGATCCCGGTCGGCTGGCTGATCGGCGGGGCTGCGGGCGCGGCGGCGGCCTGCGCGGCGGGCTTCGTGATCACCTGCATCTACGAGTTCTGCCACTGCATCCAGCACCTGAACTTCAAGCCGCGCGGCCGGCTGCTGCGGCGGATGAAGGAGCTGCACCTCGCGCACCATTTCCACCACGAGGGCGGGAATTACGGGATCACCAGCTTCGTCGTGGATCGTGCCCTCGGCACCTATTATGGCGAGGTGCGGCAGCGGCCGCGCAGCCCGCATGTCTTCAACCTGGGCTATGACCGGGAAGAGGCCCGGCGCTTCCCCTGGGTGGAGAAGCTGACCGGCGCGCCGCCGCGCGACCGGCCCGCCCGCCCGGATGCCCGCCCGGATGCCCGCCCGGACAGGGCTGCGTGAGCGCGGCCACCGCGCGGGCTCCCTCCCCCGTCGAGATCCTCTCCGTCACGGACCGTGCGGGGATGGAGCGTTTCATCCGGCTGCCGCACGACCTGATGCGGCACGATCCCGCCTGGGTGCCGCCGCTGCGGCTGGAGCGGCGGGAAGCGCTGTCCCCGGCGAAGAACCCCTGGTTCCAGCACGGCGAGGCGGCCTTCTGGATCGCCCGGCGTGACGGGCGCGAGGTAGGGCGCATCAGCGCGCAGGACGACCGGCTGGTGCCGGAGACGGAAGGCGGGAGGCCGGCCTATTTCGGGCTGCTGGCCGCCGAAGACAGTGCCGAGGTCTTCGCGGCGCTGCTGGACACCGCCGAGGCATGGGCGCGCGGCCGTGGGCTGCGGCGGATGCTGGGGCCGTTCAGCCTTTCCATCAACGAGCAGACGGGGCTCCTCGTCTCGGGCTTCGATACGCCGCCGATGATGATGATGCCGCATGACCCGCCCCATGCCGGCACGCGGCTGGAGGCGCTGGGCTATGCCAAGGCGCGGGACATGCTGGCCTATATCAGCCCCGTGACGGAGGCGCTGCCGCCGGCGGCGGCGCGGGTGGTGGCGCGTGGCCTGCCATCCGGCGTCACCCTGCGGCCGCTGCGGCGCGCGGCGCTGCGGCAGGAGGTCGAGGCGCTGATCGGCATCTACAACGAGGCCTGGGCGGGAAACTGGGGCTTCGTGCCCTTCACCGCCGCCGAGGTGGCGCATCTGGCCGCCGAGCTGAAGCCGCTGCTGAACGAGAGGCTGGTCTGGTTCGCGGAGATGCAGGGGCGGCCCGTCGCCTTCGCCGTCTGCCTGCCGAACCTGAACGAGGCGATCCGCGACCTGTCGGGGCGGCTGCTGCCGCTCGGCTGGGCGAAGCTGCTGTGGCGGCTGAAGGTGTCGGGTGTTTCCACCGCGCGCGTGCCGCTGATGGGGGTGCGGCCGCAGTTGCAGGCGGGGCTGCTGGGGCGCGTGCTGCCGCTCTTCCTGGTGGAGGCGCTGCGGCGGGAGGCCCGTGCCCTGGGCATCCGGCAGATCGAGATGTCCTGGGTGCTGGAGGACAACCTGCCCATGCGCCACCTGGCCGAGGTCCTGGGCGCGCGGGCCTATAAGACCTACCGCATCTATGGGAAGCCGCTGTGACGGGCGTCACGGCGCTGGTCCTGGCCGGGCAGCGGCGCGGGACGGACCCGATGGCGGCCGCGGCGGGGGTTTCGCACAAGGCGCTGCTGCCGGTGGCGG
>NZ_BDLP01000529.1:0-2314 GCF_001950415.1 Roseomonas sp. TAS13 | reverse complement strand
GTCCAGCGCCTCGTCCAGCGGCCGGCGCATCTCGCGGCCGGTGAGCAGCCCGCGCGCCGCCGTCTCCTGCAGGGTTCGCAGCGCCAGCAGCGCGTCGCGCCGCCGCGGCCAAGGGGCGGCGGAACGGTCGATGGCATCCGCCGCCGCGTCGATGCGGAACAGCGCGCCCGCCAGCCAGGCCGCCCGCGCCGCGGTGGCCGGGTCGGATTCCGCCGTCAGCCGCGCCAGCCCCGCCGGGCCGATCCGGTTGGCGACCAGGTTGCCCAGCACCGTCGCGATCAGCTCGCGCCGCAGCCGGTGCCGCTGCGCCTCGGCGGAGAAGCGCCGGCGCAGCGGCGTCGGGAAATATTCCACCAGCAGCGGCCGCAGCGCCGGGTCGTCCGGCAGCTCGCTGGCCTCGATGGCATCCGTCAGCCAGAGCTTGGCCACCGGCAGCAGCGCCGCGATCTCCGGCCGCGTCAGCGCATCCCCGGCGGCGATCCGCGCTGCCATCGCCGCCGCATCCGGCAGGCCCGCCACGGCGCGGTCCAGCAGCCCGGCGGATTCCAGCCGCGTCATCAGCAGCGCATGCGCCGGCAGCGCATCGGCACCCGCCGCTTCCTCCAGGCTGACGGCGAGCGACTGCTCGACATTGTCGGCCAGCACCTGCCCCGCCAGCTCGTCGGTCATCTCCGCCAGCAGCGCGTCGCGCCCCTGCATGGTCAGCGCGCCGGAGGCGGTCGCGTCGGCCAGCAGGATCTTGATGTTCACCTCGTGGTCGGAGGTGCTGACGCCGGCGGAATTGTCCAGCGCGTCGGTGTTCAGCCGCACGCCGGGTCTATCCCCATGGGCGCGCGCCGCCTCGATCCGCCCTGCCTGGGTGATGCCGAGATTGGCGCCCTCCCCCAGCACGCGGGCGCGCAGCTGGTTGCCGTTGACGCGCAGCGCGTCGTTGGCGCGGTCGCCCGCCTCCGCCTGGGTCTCGCCGGAGCCTTTCACATAGGTGCCGATGCCGCCGAAATAGAGCAGGTCCACGTCCAGCGTCAGGATCGCCTTCATCACCTCGGCCGGCTCGGCACGGTCCTTCGCGATGCCCAGCAGCTTCTGCGCCTGCGGGCTCAGCGGCAGAAACTTGGCGTTGCGCGGGAAGACGCCGCCGCCCTCGCTGATCCGCCGCGCCTCGTAATCCGCCCAGGAGGAACGCGGCAGGCGGAACAGCCGCTCGCGCTCGTCGTAGGACGCCTCCAGGTCGGGGTCAGGGTCGAGGAAGATGTGGCGGTGGTCGAAGGCCGCCACCAGCCGCGTCTTGCGCGACACCAGCAGCCCGTTGCCGAAGACGTCGCCGCTCATGTCGCCGACGCCGGCCACGGTGAAGGGCTCGGCCTGGATGTCGTGCCCCATCTCGCGGAAATGCCGGGCGATCATCACCCAGGCGCCCTTGGCGGTGATGCCCATCGCCTTGTGGTCGTATCCCTGCGAGCCGCCCGAGGCGAAGGCATCGCCGAGCCAGAAGCCGTATTCCGCCGAGATGCCGTTGGCGATGTCGGAGAAGGTGGCCGTGCCCTTGTCGGCGGCGGCGACGATATAGGGATCGTCGCCGTCCCGCCGCACCACCCGGTCCGGTACCACCACCGCGCCATCGGCGCCGTAGTTGTCGGTGACGTCGAGCATGCCGCGCACGAGCTGGCGATAGGCCGCCTGCCCCGCCGCCATGAAGCCCTCGCGGTCGGTGGGCACCGCGCCCTTGAGCACGAAGCCGCCCTTCGCGCCGGTCGGCACGATCACCACGTTCTTCAGCCGCTGCGCCTTCATCAGGCCCAGGATCTCGGTGCGGAAATCCTCGCGCCGGTCGCTCCAGCGGATGCCGCCGCGCGCCACGGGGCCGGCGCGCAGGTGGCAGCCCTCCATCGCCGCGGCATGCACGAAGATCTCGCGCCAGGGCCGCGGCAGCGGCATCTCGCCCGCCGCGGCGCTGTCGATCTTCAGCACCAGGCGGTCGCGTTCCTGGAAGTAGTTGGTGCGCAGCACCGCATCCAGCAGGCGCCGCAGCCGGGTGAAGATGCGGTCCGCGTCCGGGTCCGCATTCGCCTCCAGCAGCGCGTCCCAGCGCCGCGCGAGCGCCGCCTCGGCCGCCTCGTCGCGCGGCCGCGCGGGATCGAAGCGGGCGTTGAACAGGTCCACCAGCAGCCGCGCCGCCTCCGGCTGCGCCGCCAGCGCGCCGGTCACCGCCTCCTGGCTGAAGGCGAAGCCCACCTGCTTCAGCCAGCGGAACATCGCCCGCAGCAGCCAGCATTCCCGCCAGTCCAGCCCGGCGCGCAGCACCAGCCGGTTGAAG
>NZ_BDLP01000528.1:0-2324 GCF_001950415.1 Roseomonas sp. TAS13 | reverse complement strand
CCCGCCAGCCCAAAAGCCGCCGAAGAAGCCGCGGCGGAGGTGGACCGGCGGCTCGGGCAGCTGGAAGAGCTCGCGGCGATGAAGGCAGCTGCCGCTTGGCTCGCGGCTCAGCCGCAGCTTGGGCAGGACGTCTTCGCCCGCGGTAATCAGATGCGAGCGGCCGCGGGGCCACGAGCCGAGATGCTGGTGGCTTTTCTGGAGGCGACGCTTGCATGGCTGGAACCACGGCCAGAGCTGCGCGGAGAGGAGCCCCCAGCCTACCGGCCCTCACCCCCGGATGTCTGGACTTTGCCAGAAGCCCTGACACGGCTTCGCGAGACCCTGCGATCCGAGCCCGGCGGCGGCGAGCTTTGGAGTCTGGGTCTCCCGCGGCTCTCGGAAGCCACGCCGGTGCGCCGGCGGTCGGCTGCTGCGAGTACCTTCCTGGCTGGCTTGGAACTCGCGCGTCAGGAGGAGGTAACCCTGCACCAGGATCATGCTTTCGGGCCAATCAACGTGCAGCGCGTGTCGCCGCGCTCGGTTGCTGCTTGAGAGCAAGACGGTTTGGCCATAAAAATCAAAACCCCGGCGGTATGCAGAGCAGGGACCAGCCGGGGGATACGCCACCTATATGCGGCTATTGGTCCCAATAATCAAGGGGACCGGGCGTCCAGTGCCTACCTTCACCGATGCTCTTTCTGTGGAGCGCTTCGACACCTATCTCAAATGGGCAGCTGGCGACCCCGACTTGGCCGAGCGCCTCTACACCTACAATGTACAGCTGTCGGCCGCTCTTTACGGCCCCCTGCACATGCAGGAGGTGGCGCTGAGGAACAAAGTCGACGCGCGCTTGGTCCAGCTCCATGGAGCGGGCTGGATCCATGACCCGGTCGTGCTGAGGACTGCGTACCAGCAGGCCTGCGTGCGCCAAGTGCTACTGACGCTCAAGCAAGCCGGCAAGGTGGCCTCCCGGCCTCAGATCGTGGCAGAACTGAACTTCGGGTTCTGGTCATCACTGTTCGGCCGCGAGGCTCATCACCTTTGGCAAGCCCTGAGACCGATCTTTCAGGCAAAGGGCATCCAGCGGAGCACCATCGCGCATGACCTGCGAGAAATCCGCCTACTCCGCAATCGTGTGGCGCATTATGAGCCAATCCTCGCGATGCCGTTGGCGCGCCGTTATGCCGACATCACGACGTTGACGGGTTGGCTATCGCAAAGTGCCGCCGCGTGGATAGCCCGCTATTCGATCTGGCCCAGCCTGTACCCGGCCGTTCCAATCCTGGTGCCTGAGTCACAGAGCGGAGGCCTCGTCGCCGCCCAAGCCGTCCTCCCATTCCTTCCGAACTAGCAAAAAAGACGCTCCGGGTTCGGCTAGCCTCTCAACTACGACACCGCTGCCCCGTCACTAGGCGCGGTAACCGGGCGGACCTCCGGGGCGGGGACGAGCCCATGGTCCCCCTGGCCTTTTCCACGAACATCGAGAAGGCCAACTTGGTTCGCGAGACGTTCCTCAGCCATAGGCAGAATGGTAGGATCCGCTTCCCTCACGGCTGAATCCATAATGGCACGCAAGAACGCATCAGTTTCACTTCGTATCTCTGGGCATTCTCCTCGTTTAGGAGCAGGACACCTTGGGTTAGGACGAAATGTCCACTCCGACTATCGAAGCCGCAAGGAGTTGTGGCAAGCAGAGGCATGTTGTTCGAGCAGGTCCATCTGGACGCTATCGCCCGCGCGCTCGCTGAGGACGGCTTGACCGGAGCCGAGATCGGCCATCTGCTGCGCGTCTGCCATATGGGGAACGAAGATCCCGGGACGGGTGTCACCAAGTGGAAGCGGCTCCAGATCGCCTTCGCCACCCGCCAGAACACCGCGCAGAATAACCGGGCTATCCAGGAGTTCATCCGCCAGGCGATGGCGCCTGCCAATCATCTCTCAGCGCCGGACAGGCACGAGGCGATGCGGTTTCGCCTAAACAAGGCGCTGCTGCTCGCGGGTCTCTACTGTACCGAAGAGGGCAAGCTGGAGGTCGCCGAGGCCGCTACAACGCTCAGCCAGGCCGAGAGCCGGGCACGGGCCATGCGCGCGGGTCTCGAGCGCCGGAACGTCCATCCGGAGGTGCTGCGGTTCTGCTCCGCCGAGTGGTTGGCGGACGACTATTTCCACGCTGTCCAGGAGGCCGTGAAGGGCGTGATGGACCGACTGCGGAAAAGTACCGTGTCAATCGGCACTGAATTGGGACCCCAGATCGGCACGCAAAAGGGACCCTCTTGTGAGGTGTGTTGAGGGGGCGTTCAGGCGCGGTTCTTGAATCGCCAACTATCGTTGCCGGTCTCGACGAT
>NZ_BDLP01000527.1:0-2325 GCF_001950415.1 Roseomonas sp. TAS13 | reverse complement strand
GCTGGAGGCGGGGCGGGCCCAGGGCGGGCTGGCGGCCTCGCGGCTGCTGGCCGACGCGGTGCTGGCCGGGCCGGCGCTGCTGGCGGTGGTGCTGGTCCTGTCCATGCTGGCGGGCGGCACCGGGCTTGCCACCGTCGCCGCCGGGGTGCGGGATGGCGGGATGGGGCTGCAACTCCCGCTGCTGCTCTGCCTGGGGGCGTTGCTGGCGGTGGCGCAGGTGGAATGCGGGGCCGAGACCGGCGCCATGCTGCCGGCCGAGGCTTCCGGGCGGCATCTGGCACTGTGGTCGTTGGCGCGCGACCTCTGGCTGCTCTTCTGGCTGGACCTGCTGGCGGCGGTCTTCCTACCCCTCGGTCTGGCGCCGGAGGCGGTGGAGGCACCCTGGCTGGCCTGGCCGCTCGGCCTGCTGGCCTGGGCCGCCAAGCTGCTGGCGGTTGGGGCCGTCTTCGCCCTGGCGGGGGCGCTGGTGGCCGGGATGCGGCGGCAGCGCCTGCCGGAGCTGCTGGGCGCGGCGCTGCTGCTGGCGGTGCTCGGCGCGGTGCTGCTCTTCCTGGGCGCCCGCGTCGCATGATACGGGTGGCGGCCCGTTCCGGCCATTGCGCTTCGTGGCCGGCGCCCGGGGGCGAGGCTCCGCCTCGCCCTTGTCCCCCCCGGGACAACGCAAAGCCTTTCATGCGAGGGGGGTGACGATGAGGTTCGAGCCGGTATCCGCGGACCTGCCGCAGCTCCTGGCCGGCGGCATGCTGCTTTGCGGCTTCGCCCTGCTCTGCCTGCGCCGCAGCGGCGGGGCGATCCTGGCCTATGCGCTGCAATCCCTGCTGCTCGCCCTGCTCGCCGGCTGGCTGGCCCGCAGCGGGAGCATGTGGCGCGCGGAGCTCCTGGCCGTGGCGACGGTGGCGCTGCTGGGGCGGGCGCTGGCCGTGCCGCTGGGGCTGCGCCGCCTGTCGCGCCGCCTCGGCCTGCCGGGGGAGGCGGCGCTGCATCTCGGCATCGGGTCCTCGCTGATCCTGGGGACCGTGCTGCTGGGCTTCGCCACGGTGGTGGTCTGGCCCGCCGCCATGGGGGCGGGCGGCATGGCGGCGCGCGCCACCCTGGCGGTGGCCCTGGCGTTGCTGCTGCTGGGGCTGGCGACGGTGCTGCTGCGGCGCGATCCGCTGAGCCAGGGGCTCGGCATCCTCAGCCTGGAGAACGGGCTGGTGCTGGCAGCCCTGGCGGTGCCGGGCCTGCCGGAGGTGCTGGAGCTCACCCTGGCCAGCCTGATCCTCGCCTTGGCCATGGTGGCGGGGGCCTTTCTTTTCCATCTCCGCTTCGAACTCGCGGCATGGATGCCCCATGGGCCGGAGGGGGGTGCCCCCATCGAGGATGCCGGAAGCGGGAAGGCCGTGGAGGAAGGAGCCTGATGGAGGCCGGACTGCCTTCCTGGCTTCCCGCCGTGCTGCCGCTCTGGGCGCCCGTGGCCTGGCCCTTCCTGGCAGCGCTGCTGCTGGCCCTGCCGCTGTCCCGGCCGGGCATGGCGGCGGCGACGGCGAAGGCCGGGCTTCTGGCCTCGGCGCTGGGCTTCCTGCTCGGCCTCGTCTTGCTGGCGCGGCCGGAAGGCGGCGACGGGGTGATGCGGCTGGACGCGGTGAACCGCCTTCTCCCGGCCCTGGGCGGGGCCATCGGCCTGCTGGTGTCCGGCAGGCTGGCCACCCGGAGCGGCCCGCCCATGCCGGGCCTGCCGCTGGCCGTGCAGGTCTTCCTGGGCGGCTATCAGCTGGCGGTGCTGGCGGATGGTCCCGTGCTGGGCTGGATCGGCTTCGTGCCCGCCCTGCTGGCCGCGGCGGCGATCCTGTCGGGCGCGGGGGAGGGGCGATGGCGCGCGGAGGCCCTGGCCCTGTCCTGGCGGATGCTGTTGCCCTGCGGTGCCGGGCTCGCCATTGCGCTGCTGGGAGTGGTGCTGCTTCTGCTGGGCTGCGGCCCTGGCGCGCTGGGGACAGGGTCCTGGCCGGGCCTGATCCTGTCCGCCTCCGGGGGAGAGGCCGGGCTGCTGCGGCTGGGTGCCGTGCTGCTGCTCGCCGGCTATGGACCGCTGTCGGGGCTGGTGCCGTGGCAGGGCTGGGGCATTGCCGCCTCCATACGCGGGGCGGCCGTGTTCTCCGCGCTGTGCCTGGGCCTGCTGCCCGCCATGGCGCTGCCGATGCTGTGGCGCGTCGGGCGGGTGGCGGACGCCGCGGCCGAGAGCCTGCCGCTGGGTGGGCTGCTGGCGGCGGCGGGGCTGCTGTCGCTGCTTACGGCGGCCCTGGCGCTCTGGCGGCGACAGGACCCGGGGCGGCTGATCGGCTGGGC
>NZ_BDLP01000526.1:0-2331 GCF_001950415.1 Roseomonas sp. TAS13 | reverse complement strand
GCGAGTTCGGCATCCGAAAGGCGGGCGGCGAGCTGGTCGCGGGCCTCGCGCAGGGTGTCGCGTTCGTCATGGAGCTGGTCGCGTTCCGTGCGCAGCCCGGTCAGCTCGCCCTGGGCCGCGTCGCGGGCGGCGGCGGCCCGGCGCGCCTCGTCCTGGGCACGGCCAAGGCTGGCGCGGAGTTCGTCTGTCTGGCTGCGTTCCAGGGAAAGCAGGTCGGCCAGTTCCGCCACCTGCCGGTTCAGCCGGTCCAGCGCCCGGTCGCGCGAGCTGAGCGTGACGGACAGGAAGCCCTGCGCCAGCACGAAGACCAGCAGCACGAAGATGATGACCATCAGCAGGGTGGACAGGGCGTCCACATAGCCGGGCCAGGCGTTGAGCCCCTCGCGCTGGGAACGCCGGATGCCGCGCGCCATGGGTCAGCGCCCTGCCTGCATGGCCGCCATCAGGGCGATTCCGCCAGGGCGGCAATGGTGCGGGCGAGCAGCTTGATCTCGCTGCGGATCTCCTGGGTGGACTGCGCGCGGCCCTGGCTCACCTCCTCGACGAGGCGGGCGAGGTAGAGCTCGATGTTGCGCAGATGGGCGTAGGAGGCCTCGCCATGCCCCTGCGCCTCGCCCAGCCGGTGGAGGACCGGGTTCAGCGATGCCTGCCCCTCGGCCATGCGCTGCATCAGCACCTGGCTGGCGCGCATCTGGTCGGTCAGCACGGACAGGCGCTCGGTCAGCGTGTTCAGCGCCTGCCCGGCATGGGCGGAGCGTTCCTCGCCGCGCGCCATGATGCGCTGGAGGCCTTCCAGGTTCTCGGCGGTCTGTTCCAGCAGGGCCTGCACATAGGCGGGGACGGAGCCGCCCTCGCCCTCGGCGCCCAGCACGCCGGAGGAGAGGCGGGTGGCGGAGGCGAGCCATTCCTCCAGCTCGTTGTAGAAGCGGTTCTGTGCCTGCCCGGCGGTCAGGTCGAGGAAGCCCAGCACCAGCGAGCCGCCGAGGCCCAGCATGGAGGAGGAGAAGGCGATCGACATGCCGCCGAGCGGCTGGGCGAGGCCCGACTTGAGCTGGTTGAACAGCGTGTTCAGGTCGCCGGAGCCGACCGACATGCTGTTGATCACCTCGCCCACCGCGCCGATGGTCTGGATCAGGCCCCAGAAGGTGCCGAGCAGGCCGAGGAAGATCAGCAGCCCGGTCATGTAGCGGGAGAGTTCCCGGCTCTCGTCGAGCCGCGCGGCGATGCCGTCCAGCACCGAGCGCATCGCCGGACCGGACAGGGAGAAGCCCTCGCCGCGCCGGCTGCCCAGCATGGAAGCCATGGGGGCGAGCAGGCTCGGCGGCGCCTGCGCCGTCTGGCCGGGGCCTTGACGGCGGAACTCCTCCAGCCAGTCGGCCTCGCGCCGGATGGTGAGCACCTGGCGGAAGGTCCAGACGATGCCCAGCAGCAGCACGCCGAGGATCACCCCGTTCAGCACCGGGTTGGCCATGAAAGCCACCAGGAGCTGCGCCGAGAGCAGGGCCGCGATGGCCAGCACCACGGCCAGGAAGACCACCATCCGCAGCAGGTAGCGGGTGGGGCGGGTCATGGGATGGTTCATCCTCTGCGTGGGGCGGGCGCGGCCGCTGGTGGGGGGGAGGGTGAAGGGGCGGCGGGGGCCATGGCGCCGCGCGGCGGGGCGGGCGGGATCAGGTCGATGCTGTCGGTCGCCTCGATGGTCAGGCCGAGCGGGCGCAGGTCGATGCGCGTGCCGGGCAGGCCGCCGGATTCGAGGGTGCGCTTGATCTCCTGCGCCCGGGAAAGGCTGTCGCGGCGGGCGGTGGAAAGGTCGTCCGCCGGGCCGGAAACGCGGGCCAGCACGGTGACGCGGCCCCGGCTGCGCTCCGCCATGGCCTTGGCGAGCCTTTGCAGCGCCGCCTGTTGCGGCGGGGTGATGTCGCCCTGCAGGCGCCAGCCGCCCTCGGGCAGGACGGCGATGCCGTCGGCCAGCGGGATGTCGGCATAGGCGGCGGTGACGGGCGGCGCGGGCGGGCGCGGCATGGGGCCTGGGGCCAGCACGGCGGGCGGCGGCGGCGCCGGGGGTGGGGGTGGCGGCAGGGGCAGGTCGGATTGCGCCCACCCCGGACCGGGGAGGACGTCAAGCAGGCACGCCAGGATCAGGGCGGGCCGGAGAAATTTTGGGACCGGAGGCATCGGCCGCGCAGGCTAGAGCAGATCGGCGGGGGCCGGAACAGCCCCCTGTCGCGCTTTGCCGGGCGCCGGGGCCCGGTGGCGCGCATCACGCGGGCGGCGGAAGGGAGGCGGAAACGGCCGCGGCGATGCGGCCCGGCCCGCCCCCGGGAGGCGTGC
>NZ_BDLP01000525.1:0-2349 GCF_001950415.1 Roseomonas sp. TAS13 | reverse complement strand
CCTCAAGAAAGGGCGTGAGCCAGTTGTCCAGGTCACTGCCACCACCGCGGATGCCCATCGCCCCGCCTCCTGCCGCATCACCCAACAGATAGGCAACAGCACTACCGTTCAAAGTGCCCAGGTAGTGCTAGAGGGTGTTACGGACCTGTAGGTGGCTTCGTTTGGGGTGAATGCCCTCTCGTAAGCCGTACCCGTCCGATGTGTCTGACGAGGAGTGGGCGCTGGTCGCGCCCTACCTGACGCTGCTGCCCGAGGAGGCCGGTCAGCGCGAGCACCCGTTGCGGGAGGTGTTCAACGGGCTGCGATACCTGGTGCGCTACGGCGTGGCCTGGCGGGCCATGCCAAACGACCTCCCGCCCTGGCACGCCGTCTACGACCAGGCGCAGCGCTGGCTGCGGGCGGGCTGCTTCGAGATGCTGGTTCAGGACCTTCGGGCGGTGCTCCGCCTGGCTCAGGGCCGGTCGGAGGAGCCCTCGGCGGCCGTGCTGGACAGCCGCACCTTGCGATCCACACCCGAGAGCGGCGCACGCGCCGCCTGGGACGGGCACAAGCGGACCAGAGGCTCCAAGCTGCACCTGGCCGTCGACACGCTCGGCCACCTGCTGGCACTGCACGTCACCCCGGCCAACGCCGATGACCGCTCGGCCGTCTCCACACTGGCCGAGGCCGTCCAGGACGCAACCGGCGAGAGCGTGAACCTGGCCTATGTCGACCAGGGCTACACCGGTAAGCGGCCCGCCCAGGCCGCAGCCGCCCACGGCATCACCCTGGAGGTCGTCAAACTCCCCGAAGCCAAGCGCGGCTTCGTCCTCCTGCCCAGGAGGTGGGTGGTCGAGCGCTCCTTCGCCTGGTTCGCCCGCTTCCGCCGCCTCGCACGCGACTACGAGCGACTGCCCGAGACCCGCGCAGGCCTTCACCTCGTCGCCTTCACCGTCCTGCTCCTCAAGCGTGCCGCAGAACTCGCCCCCAGTCCGTAACACCCTCTAGATTGCTGCCGGTGCCGCTCGTATTGCAGACAGATGATGCCAGGCGTCAGCCGCGGTAGCGCAGCGCCTCCACCAACAGCGCGAAGGCGGGCGTGAGCTGGCGGCGGCTGGTAAAGTAGAGGTGGTAGCCGGCGAAGGGCTCGCACCAGTCCGCCAGCACCCGCACCAGCCTGCCTTCCGCGAGGTGGGGCGCGACCTGCTGTTCCGTCAGGTACAGCAGCCCGAGGCCGGCCAGCGCCGCGTTGAGCATCAGCGTCGTGCTGTTGAACACCAGCTGCCCCTCGACCCTGACCTGCCGCTTTCTCTTGCTGAATTCCCAGGCGTAGAGGCCGCCATGTCGGGGCAGGCGGATGTTGATGCAGTTGTGCGCGGTCAGGTCCTGCGGCGTGCGCGGGCGCGGGCGCGGGCGCGGGCGCGCCGCGAAGTAGGCCGGGGCACCCACCACCGCCATGCGCATCTCCGGCCCGATCGGCACGGCCACCATGCCCTTGGCCAGGGTTTCCCCGGTGCTGTAGCGGCTGGGTGAATGCTCCGCAGAAGTGCTGGCTGAAAATTGGTTCTCCCGCACTTTGCGTGCTGCTGTTTCGGTATCACGCGGCGTGCAGGACGCGGGTGCGGAGGAGATCAAAGCCTGCTCCGCCGTACATGGTCCGCTTGATCATCTTGATGCGGCTGATCTGTCCTTCGACCGGGCTCGTCGTCCAGGGCAGATCGAGGGCGGCCTGGATGGCGTCCTGGTCGCGGCGCAGCCCGGCGGCGAAGTTCTTGAGCGGTGTTTCGTCGGCAGCGGCGAGCACGGCAGGTAGGGTGTCACCCGTCTCGTGGCGCAAGAGACGCTGCAGCCGCTTAGCCACGCTGATCGCCTCGGCCAATCGGGGCGCCTCCTCGAGCAGGTGACCGACGAACAAGTTCTCGTCGGCCGACAGCCTGGTCTCGTCGGCCATGAGCATGCAGCCGATCCGACGAATGGTCAGCCCTGCCCAGGCCTTGGCTCCTGCTCGTTGCTCGGTGGCGGAAGGATCCGGCTGTTCCCGACGGCGACCGGTGGCCCAGCGGCGCACAAGACCGGGGCGCCCTGTGAAGCCCCGCCCGATCAACTCGCGCCAGATCTGAGCGGCGTTGCGGCAGCCCTCATTCCAGCGGCCTTCGAGATATGCGACATGGACATCCAGCCCGCTGCCGCGCCGCGGCTTGCGCCACGACGGGGCATGGCCAAGCGACAGCCAGCGCCGCACGGTCTTGCGCTCGGCATCGAGCAAGCTGGCGATGCGGCTGATCGACAGGCCCTTGCCGTGAAGGTCGGCTGCCTCGTCGTACCGCTGTCTCTTGATCACATCTACGCACAGCTCCACCGTAAGGCGAA
>NZ_BDLP01000524.1:0-2358 GCF_001950415.1 Roseomonas sp. TAS13 | reverse complement strand
CCCCGGTCGGCGCGGACGCGGGTCCCGGTGTTCCACGAGCGACCACGGATGCGGGTCTCGAGCTTCCAGCCCGCGGCAGTCAGGCTGCCGCCGTCCTCGTCGGCACGCGTGTAGGTGACGATGCGGGCGAATCCCCGCGCGGCGGCTTCGCGGGCGGCCCAGCCGTAGAGCTGCGAGCAGGCATTCCAGGCCAGGGCGCGCGGCACGTCGCGGCGCAGACACAGCCGGTTCACCTTGACGATGCCCCGTCCCATCAGCCCCCTCGCAACGGGATTCCCCACCATCACCACGCCCAGCCACGTCGGGCCATTCGCGATGGCGGCCCCATATCGCCAGGCGGTCGGGGCCGCGTTGTGGGCGTGGTGGCGGCGCACGAAGCCCGCCGCGGCCGCGAAGCTCACCGGCCGGATCGCCAGCTTCCAGTCGAGCAGCAACTGGCCGCAGCCGGTGTCGGCGACGCGCCGCAGGCGGTGGCCGAGCAGCTCCTCGGCACCGAGTTGCCGCAGCAGGTCGCGCGCCCAGGCCGGATCGTCGGCCATGCCGGCGCAGGCCTCCTCGTGGGCAGCGAGGCAACAGGTATCGAGCAGGAAGGCGTGGTCCGACCACGCCTCCGCGATCTCCAGTACCGCCGGCTCCCCGCAGTACCGGCAGCGGCCGGGCTCGAACGGTTCCATGGCTCAGGCCGCCGCACGGCCGCATCGCGCGGCGCAGTGACGGTGCAGTTCGGTCGCCACGTCACCGATCCCGGCGATCATGGGGCCGTAGGTGGGCGCCGCCTCCAGCCGCCGGATGCGATGGTCCCCCGCGAAGAAGGTCTCGCCGAGCCCGGGTTCGAGCAGCACGATGCCACGCACCTTCAGGACACGGGCCAGCCGTACCAGCAGGTGGGCGACGTCCGTGGTACCTCCCTCGCGCTCCGCAAAACGGTCCATGGCCCGGCGCAGGGCCGGGATCGACCTGCCGTAGCGGGCAAGGTCCGCCGCGGTGAAGATGTCGGCGTGCTCGGAGGTGTAGCCGTAATGGATGCCGTAGGCGTCCGGGCCGCGGTCGTCGATCTGGCACGATCAGCGCAGCCCCTCGTGCAGGATCGGACGCGGGGCATCGTCCCAGCGCAGCAGGGGCCGCAGGTCGCCGTACCGTGACGGGGTGTCCCCGTCCTTCGCGTACATGACCATGGCCTCGATGTGGGCGTAGGAACCGTCCCGCGAGGCGTGGCCGAGGTAGGGCCGCAGAACGACGAAGTGCGGCAGCTGTGCCGGTGTCGGCATGGCTCAACTCCTGTGGGTCGGAAAGTGGGGCAGCCGGAAGGACGCGGCGGGCGCGTCAGCTCCGCGGGCGGGATGCGCCGGCATCGCGCAGCCGGAGTTGTGTCAGCAGGGTACGAACCCGCTGCCGCCAGTCGGCGAACCACGCCGCCAGATCACCGGCGGACCTCCTGAGCCGGGACCGCCACGGTCGAGGCGTGCTGCGTGAGAAGGCCCGGCAGCATGGCGCCGCCGAAAAGGATCAGGACGATGAGGACCAGGCCGATCACGGCCTCGATATCCTGCCGGCGGCCCTGGCGCCGGGCGACGCGCTTCGCGAGATCCATGGATCCCATTCCTTCTGCTGCGTCTTCTTTTCCGAAGACCCAGCCCGCCGGCCGCCCCGGCCGGGGCGAGGCCAGGGCGCCGCGCAGCGGCGGGAGGCGACAGCCGACGGACCCTTGCCGCGTCCTGGCCGAGGGTGGCAGGGCCTTCTCCCCTGCCCCTTCTCCTTCTTCCGCTTCCCTACAAGATGGCGTTCACTTCGTGTCCCTCGGCATCGACGATCCTGATGGTGCTTCCGTTCTGGTCCTCCACGATCGAGATCTCGATGCGTCCCCGCTCCAGGGTCCGCAGGCTCCAGCGGATCTCGCGCAGCTGTTCCACGATGCGTGCCGCCGCCGCCTCGTGCCAGGCCAGCAGCAGCGACCGTGCCATGTCGCGGGCTTCGGACGCGAAGTTCTCGTTCGCGGCCTTGTTGGTGAAGGTCACCACCAGGATGCGCCCGGCCGGGATGCCGCGCTCGGCGATCCGCAGCGCCACGCCGGCCGTCAGCGTCTTCGTCTTGCCGGTCCCGGCTCCCGCCAGCACCAGCACGGGGTCGTGCAGGGCCGCCACTTCGCGCTGCGACGCGGTGAGACCGGCTGTCAGGCGCGCGCGTTCCATCGTCTCAGAGGTCGCTGACATCGCAGTTCCATCCATGGCAGACCACGAGCGCGGCCTCGGGGCCGTCGTCGTGATCGAGGGTGAGCAGGGTGAAGGCGTCGTCCAGCAGCCAGCGGCCCCGCTCGTCTGTCTCTTGATCACATCTACGCACAGCTCCACCGTAAGGCGA
>NZ_BDLP01000523.1:0-2362 GCF_001950415.1 Roseomonas sp. TAS13 | reverse complement strand
GCTCGGCCCGGCGCTGATCGCCCTGCACGGGCCGGGCGCCGCCGAGACGCAGGACCATTATGCCGAGAGCTACGCCGCGCTGAACGACACGGCCGCCGACGAGAGTGCGCACTTCCCCATCGCCTGGGGCTGGTGGCGGGTGTCGCGCGACTACAACATCAAGCGGCTGCGCTCCGACGCCCTGACCGAGCGGGCCGCCCGGCGCGGCGAGCCGGGCAGCCTGCTGCAGGCGCATCACTGCGGCTGGGGCACGCGCTTCGGCCTGGGCGACCTCTGCGGCTGCCGCCGCGATATCGAGGCCGGGCTCGCCATCTACGAGGCCGGCGAGTACCGGCACCACGCCACGATCTACGGCAACCACGACGCCAAGGTCTGCGCGCTGGGCGAGACGGCGTTGCTGGAATGGCTGGAAGGCCGCCCCGAGGCGGCGCTGCGCGCCGAGGCCCAGGCCCGGGGCTGGGCGCTGGAGATCGACCACCTGGGCAGCGTCCTGCACGCGCTGGACATCCACGCCATGCACCGCGCCTACCGGCGCGACCCGGCGGAGATGGCGGAGGCGGCGCGGCGCATGATGGAGGCCGCGGAAACGCACGACCTGCCCGACTACCGCGCCAAGGGGATGATCTTCGGCGGCTGGGCGGCCTCGGCGCGCGGCGAGGCGGCGGAGGGGCTGCGCTCGATCGAGGCGGGGCTCGCCGTGCAGCGCGAGGTCGGCACGATCGAGGACTTCCCCATCTTCCACACCCTGCTGGCGGAGGCACAGACCACCGCAGGGCAGGTGCGGCGCGCGGTGGCGGAGCTCGACGAGGCGCGCGGGCTGTTCGGGCGCGTCGGGCTGCGGATCTGGATGCCGGAGGTCTGGCGCGTGCTGGGCATGCTGCGCCTGCAGGCGGGCGGCCCCGGGTCGGAGGCCGCCGCCGAGGCCTCGCTGCGCGAGGCGCTGCGGCTGGCCGAGGCGCAGGGCGCCTGGATGCTGGCGCTGCGCGCCCGGCTGAGCCTCGCGAGCCTCGACCTGCGGCTCGGCCGCCTCGGCGATGCGGAGATGCTGCAAAGGCTGGCCGGCCTGGCGGAGCGGGCGGAACGGGAGGGAGACGGCGAGGTCGAGCGCCTGCTGGCGGCCCTTCGGCGCAGCGCCATCTCCCTCGCGCCGTGACCGGCCCCGGCCTCCTCCCCGGCTTGCCGCCCGAGGACGAGGCCAAGCGCTTCCGCCTCGGCGCGCACCGGGTCCGCGACCCCGAAGAGACGCTGGAACGGGCGCTGCGCCATGCGGGGCGCTTCGGCCTGACAAGGGTGGCGGTGCTAACCGGCCTGGACGTGACCGGCATCCCGGTCGCCGCGGCGGTGCGGCCCAACGCGCGCTCGCTCTCGGTCTTCCAGGGCAAGGGCGCGACCCTGGCGGCGGCCAAGGCCTCGGCGGTGATGGAGGCGGTGGAGGCCTGGCATGCCGAGACCCTGGCGGCGCCGCTGCGCTGGGGCAGCCATGCCCGGCTGCGGGAAAGCGGCCTCGCGCCCCTGGACCCGGCCCGCCTGCCGCACAGCGCCGCCGCGCCGGACCTGTCGGCGCGGGAGGCGCCGATGCTCTGGGTGGAGGGCCGTGACCTCGCCGACGGCTCGCCGCTCTGGGTGCCGCTGGACCTGGTGACCGCCGACTACGCGCTGGACGGGCCGCCTTCCTCCGGCTTCCTCCAGGCGACCACGAACGGCCTCGCCTCCGGCAACACGCGCGGGGAGGCGCTGGTGCATGCCCTGGCCGAGCTGGTGGAACGCGACGCCCATGCCCTCTGGCTGGCCCTCCCCCCGGCGGCGCGGGCGGAAACGGCGATCGATCCCGCCAGCATCGCCGACCCGCTCTGCGCCGATCTCCTGGCTTGCTTTGCCGCAGCCGGCATCGCCCTGGCGATCTGGGACATCACCTCCGACCTCGGCATCCCCGCCTTCCGCGTCCTGGCCCTGCCGGGGCGGGAGGAGCCGGAGATGGAGGCGGAGCTCGGCCTGGGCTGCCATCCCGACCCCGGCGTGGCCCTGTCCCGCGCCCTGACCGAGGCCGCACAGTCCCGCGTCACCCGCATCTCCGGCGCCCGCGACGATTTCGCGCCGGAATCCTATGCCGCCCCCGCCCGTGCCGCCCGCCGCGCCGCCGCGCTGCGCGCCCTGTCCGAGGCGGTGCCGCCCCGGCGGCGCTTCGAGGCCGTCCAGGGCTGCGCGGCGCCCACGATCCATGGCGACCTCGCCCTGCTGCTGTCCCGGATCGGCGCGGCCGGCCTCGGGCCGGCGGCCTGGGTGGACATGACCCGGGAGGAGATCGGCATCCCGGTGGTCCTGTCTCTTGATCACATCTACGCACAGCTCCCCCGTAAGGCGA
>NZ_BDLP01000522.1:0-2369 GCF_001950415.1 Roseomonas sp. TAS13 | reverse complement strand
CCTCGCCTGCACGCTGGACATCGCCGCCGAGACCCACCGCGCCCGCTTCGCCTCCCTCCTGGCCCTCTGGCCGGGACGCGGCAGCCTCCGCATCCGCCCGCATGACCCCTGGCGGCTGGGCGAGGAGGTCGCGCTGATCCGCGCGCTCTACAACGATGCCTGGGCGCAGAACTGGGCCGCCCAACCCGTCACCGCCGCCGAGTCCGACACGATGCGCCGCCTGCTGCGCCCGCTGCTCGCCTCCGGCCGTGTCCTCTTCGCCGAATGGCAGGGCGAGCCGGTCGGCCTCTGCGCCGTGGTGCCGAACCTGGAGGAAATCTCCCACCGGCTCGGCGGCCGCCTCTGGCCCTCCGGCTGGCTCGGCATGGCCGGCGCGCTGGCCGGCCGCACCAGCTCCGCCCGCATTCCCCTGCTCGGCATCCGCCGCGCCTTCCGCCGCAGCCAGGTCTCGCGCATGGCCGTCGGCGCCCTGCTGTCCGAGGCCATCGCCCTGGCGGAACGCCGTGGCTGGCAGCGCCTCGAAGTCTCCTGGATCCTGGAAGACAATGCCTCGATGCTGGCCGCGATGACGCGGCTGCGCGCCCCCGTCACCGGGCGCTGGCGCGTCTGGCACGCACCGCTGGAGGCGACGCCTCCCGCATGAACGCCATCGCCGCCACCCGCGCCGGCACCCCGCCGCCCGGGCACAAGTCCTTCCTGTTCCTGCAAGGGCCGATCAGCCCCTTCTTCCGCCTTGTCGGCGCCGAGCTCCGCGCCCTCGGCCACGACGTGCTGCGCGTGAACCTCAATGCCGGCGACTGGCTGATCTGGCACGGCCCCGACGCCGTGAGCTACCGTGGCCGCCTCGGCGACTGGCCCGCCTGGTTCGAGGCGCTCTGCGAGGAGCGCCAGGCCACCGACCTCGTGCTTCTGGGCGAGCAGCGCCCGATGCACCGCGCCGCCATCGCCATCGCCCGACGCCGCGGCATGCGCGTCGTGGCCACGGATTTCGGCTATATCCGCCCGGACTGGATCGTCCTGGAACGCGACGGCATGAATGCCGAGAGCCGGTTCCCGCGCGACCCCGAGACCATCGTCGAGATGGGCCGCAACCTGCCGCCGCCCGACCTCGTGGTGCATCACCGCGACAGCTTCCCGCGCCAGGCCGCCTGGGATATCGCCTACCATCTCACGGCGATGCTGCGCTGGCCCTTTCCGCACCACCGCAGCCACCAGCTCTATCACCCGATCCCCGTCTATGCGGGCACGCTGCTGCGCCTGCTGACCCGGCGCCACGACAACCGCCGCGCCGACGCCATCGTGCGCGCGCTGCAGGGCAAGGGCCTGCTCTTCCTCTTCGCCATGCAGATGGAGACGGACTTCTCCCTGCGGGCCTATTCCCACTACCCCGACCTCGACACGGCGATGGAGGAGGTGATCGAATCCTTCGCCCGCCACGCGCCCGCCGAGGCGAAGCTGCTGGTCAAGGTCCACCCGCTCGACCCCGGCATCAAGCGCTGGAAGCGCCGCGTCCGCCGCATCGCCCAGCGCCACGGCGTGGCCGGCCGCGTGCACTACCTGGGCGGCGGCAATCTCGGCCACATCACCGAAAGCGTGCAGGGCGTCATCACCGTCAACAGCACCGTCGGGTTGCGCGCCCTGATCGACAACCTGCCCACCCACGCGCTGGGCCAGGCGATCTACAGGATTCCCGGCCTCACCCATGCCGGGCCGCTCGACGCCTTCTGGCGCGACCCGCCCCGCCCCGACATGGCGCTGCGCGAGGGCTTCCTGCGCGGCATCGCCCACTGCCTGCACATCCGCGGCGTCTACTACGCGAAGGAAGGCCTCGCCGTCGCCGTGCGGCAGGCCACCCACCGCCTGCACCACGGGCTGCTGAACGCCCCCGTGCTGGACTTCACCGCCGCGCCCGCCCTGCCGCCTCTCGCCGCCCCGGTCCCGCCGCCCATCGGCGCCGCCACCAACCCCCTCGCGGAATCCCCACCACAGCGGATGGAGACGCCGGTCCCGGTTCCGTCGCGATAGGATGGCCTTTCGGGCGTTGCGCCTCATGGCTGGCCGCCGGGGGAGAGGCGCAGCCTCTCCGCCCGGCCCCCCTCTCCGCCGGGGACCGGAGCCGGTCCCCGGACCCCGGGCCTGAGCTGGCTCTGCGTGATGGCCGCCAGCCTGCGGCCTGATCCCCGGGAGCAGGTGGAAAGGCGGGGCTCCCGAAAAGAAAGACACCGTTTCCGCACGGGCGGCACCGGCAATCCGCCGGAGAGCCATGCTCTCCGGCGCGATCCGGCATCAGCGAGCGCAAACGAACCGGGTCCAGGGCCCGCAGGGTCCTGGCGGATAGGGGGTCCGGGGGAAAGGCAGCGCCTTTCACC
>NZ_BDLP01000521.1:0-2375 GCF_001950415.1 Roseomonas sp. TAS13 | reverse complement strand
CGCCTTACGGTGGAGCTGTGCGTAGATGTGATCAAGAGACAGGCGCGTCGCCCTCGGCCCCCCATGCCGGTGCCATCCATCCCCCCGGCGCCAGGGCGCCGAGGGTGAGCAGGCCGGCCAGCAGGCGGAGGCGACCGGCCGTGGCGCCTCGCTTCAATTCCGGTCCCCATAGGAGATGCGGTAGATCGCCCCGGCCGCATCGTCCGAGACCAGCAGGGAGCCGTCCGCCAGCTGCGCCACGTCCACCGGGCGGCCAGCATATTCATTGGTCTCCTCGTCCAGCCATCCCTCCGCGAAGGGCTTGCTTTCCTTCACGCTGCCATCGGCGTTCAGGAAGGTGACCATCACCCGTGCCCCGACCGCCTGGCTG
The DNA here is from genome assembly GCF_001950415.1 of Roseomonas sp. TAS13. Taxonomy (NCBI): domain Bacteria; kingdom Pseudomonadati; phylum Pseudomonadota; class Alphaproteobacteria; order Acetobacterales; family Roseomonadaceae; genus Roseomonas; species Roseomonas sp. TAS13. The sequence goes on along the minus strand of NZ_BDLP01000521.1, from coordinate 2,005 downwards.
CGGTTCCAGGAACCGTGCTGCGCGTCGAAGATGGCGCCGCGATAGAGCTCGGGGAACATGCGGCCGGTGTAGAAGGTCATGCCCAGGTCTGCCGCATGGGGCGCCATCTCCACCACCGGCGGGACCACGTCGGCGGGCACGGTGTCCTTGGCGTATTCGGCGGTGCGGACCGTGCCGCCGCCATACCAGGGGAAGCCGAAGTTCAGCCCCGCCTTCGTGGCGCGGTTGATCTCGCCGGGCGGGGTGTCGTCGCCCATGCCGTCCACCTGGTTGTCAGTGAACCAGAGCTCGCTGGTGCCGGGGCGGAAGGCGATGCCGACGGAGTTGCGGATGCCGCGGGCGAAGACCTCGCGGTTCTGGCCGTCCCGGTCCATGCGGATGATGCCGCCGATGCCCCACTGGTCATAGAGCGCGCGCTTGGCCGGGGGCGGGACGTTGAAGGGCTGGCCGAGGGCGATATGGAGCTTGTTGTCCGGCCCGATGCGGCAGACCCGGGCGGTGTGGTTGAAGCTCTCCTCGGCGGCCGGGATGAGCTGCCCCTGCGGCACCACCGTTGCCGCCGCGACATCCGGTCCCTCGTAGAAGAACTCCGCCGCCGGAAAGGCCAGGACGCGGTTCTGCTCCACCGTGTAGAGGATGCCATCCGGGCTGAAGCAGAGGCCGTTCGGGATGGCGAAGGTGACGGAGGGCGCGAAGACCTTCACCTCGTCGGCCACGCGGTCCCGGTCCCGGTCGGTGACGGCCCAGATCCGGTTCTTGCGCGTGCCGACGAAGACCACGCCGGAGGAGGGGCCCACAGCCATGTGCCGCGCATCCGGCACCAGGGCGTAGAGGCCGATGCGGAAGCCTTCCGGCAGGCGGATGCGTTCCAGGTTGCGACGAATCTGGTCGGCACGGCGGCCGGTCTGCGGCACTGTCTCCATGTCCCGGCTGGCACCCGTGCCGCGGAATTCCTGCAGCTTCTGCACGGCGTCCCCGCCCGGTGGCGGTGCGGGCTGCGCCCGGGCCTCCCCTTGCGATCCTGGCATGGCCGCCGCTAGCAGCGTCGCGAACAGAAGGGCGGCGCCGCTCTTCCTGGAACCCGTCATGGTGCTTCCTCTCCCGGGGCCGCGGCTTCTCGTGCCGTGTTCTCCCGGTGGAAGACTGCCTCCGCGCCGGCCCGATCGCAACGGTTGTGCAATGGCGCGGGGGATGCGCGCCGGGGCCGTTCCTGGATGGGTTGGCCGGGGGACGAGGCCCACCGGCCGGCGGCGGGAACCCGGAGCGGGTCTTCCGCCCCGAGGCCGTGGTCAGAGCTGTTGCGTGCCGAAGGTGTCGCAGGCGCGGATGTTGCCGCCTTCCAGCCCGCGCCGGAACCAGCGCACGCGCTGCGCCGAGGAACCGTGGGTGAAGGTTTCCGGCTGGACGGTGCCGCGCATCTGCCTTTGCAGACGGTCGTCGCCCACGGCGGCGGCGGCGTTCAGGCCCTCCTCGATGTCGCCATCCTCCAGGATGTGGCGCTCGCGGTTCGCGAGATTGGCCCAGACGCCCGCATAGCAATCGGCCTGCAACTCCACCCTGACCTGGACCTGGTTGGATTCCGGGCTGTTGCCGCCGTAGCGCGCCTGGAACTGGTGCGCGCGTTCCAGCGTGCCCAGCTCGTTCTGCACATGGTGGCCGACCTCATGCGCGATGATGTAGGCGGCGGCAAAGTCGCCGCGCGCGCCCAGCCGGTTCTGCAACTGCTGCATGAAGTCGAGGTCGATATAAACCTTCTGGTCGTTGGGGCAGTAGAAGGGGCCGGTTTCCGACTGCGCCGTGCCGCAGCCGGAGCGCGTGACGCCGGAGAAGAGGACCAGGGTGGGGTCGTGGTAGGTGCGGCCCAGTTGCGCGAACTGGTCGGTCCAGACGCGCTCGGTCTCGCCCAGCACCTGCGCCACGAAGCGGCGGCCGGCATCCTCGCGCCCGGCCTGCCCGGGATCGAGGCGGCGTTCCTGCGGGGCGGGCTGCCCTGTCTCTTGATCAC
>NZ_BDLP01000520.1:0-2376 GCF_001950415.1 Roseomonas sp. TAS13 | reverse complement strand
GGTGGCTGCGGGGGGGGGGCCTTAGCGGCCCGGTCCGCCGCCGGGACCCTGGTCGCTGGTGGCGGAGCCCATGGAGCCACCGGCGCCGTTGAAGCGGCCGATATTGCCGAAGAGCTGCTGCAGCACGCTGCGCTCGGTGCCGGGCGAAGGGGTCTCGCGCGACACGAAGGAGACGTTGTTCCTGTCCTTGTCGGTCAGCTCGCGGATGTTCCGCACCACGCCACCCTGGTCAAAGGTGATGGCGACGACGCGCTGATCGCTGACCCCCGGCATCTGGGCCGGGCGGATATGGGTGACTTCGCTGATATAGTACCACTCGTTGGGGTCGAAGGTCCCCGTGGCGCTGGGCGAGCCGAGCAGCGCGCTCACGTCCTGGCGCGTCTGCACCCCGGGCGTGATCTGGGCGAGCTGCTCCGGGTCCACCCGGTTGCCGCGGATCTCGCGCGGGGCGCCGAAGACCGAGCAGCCACCAAGGGGCACGGCGAGCAGTGCTGCCATGGCCAATGCGAGACCGGCGCGGCCGGCTGGCAGAAGGCGGGATCGCCCCGAGGGGCGGCGATTGACTGGGGAGGGGGCGCGGGCCATCTCGTCGGGCGGATTGCCACCGCCTTGCCCTCCGGTCAACGGTGCTGAGCGGGCGGGGCAGCCTCGAAACGGTGATCGGGACAGAATATGGGCCTTCTCGGCCTCCTTCGGCGCAAGCCCTTCGAGCGTGCGGGCTTCGAGCTCTACACCGCCAGCGTGGCGGCGGCCCGCGCCCCAGGCCTGTTCGGGACGATCGGTGTGCCCGACACGCTGGAGGGGCGCTTCGACGCCATCGCCCTGCATGTGGCGCTGCTGGTGCACCGCCTGCGCCATGACCCGGACCCGCGTGGACGGGAACTCGCCCAGGCGGTCTTCGACGCGATGTTCGCCGACATGGACCTGAACCTGCGGGAGATGGGCGTGGGCGACATGTCCATCGGCCGGCGCGTGAAGGCGATGTGGGAGGCCTTCCACGGCCGGGCACGCGCCTATGAGGCGGCGCTGGAGGCCATGGGGAAGGCACAGGACCGGACGGCGGAGTCGCCCCCCCTGGAAACAGCCCCCCTGGAAACAGTCCTGGCGCGCAACATCTGGCGGGATGAGCCGCCGGAGGGCGCCCCGGCCCTGCTGGCCGCGCGCGCCTGCCGGATCGCCGCCGCCCTTTCGGCCCGGGGGATCGGCGATCTCGCCGCCGGCCGCCTCGACCTGCTGGAGTTCCAGACGTGACCAAGAACGAGTTTTCCCGGCCCGTGGTGCTGGCCAACATTCCCCGCTCCGGCCAGCGCGAGAGCCTCGCCGCCACGCCGGAGGAATGCGAGGCCCTGGCCCGCCGCCTGGGCTTGCTGTCCCTGGGGAAGCTGGAGGCCAAGGTGGCGCTCACCCCGCAGGCCGGCGGCAATGTCGCCGTGCGCGGCCGGATGCAGGCCAGCGTGACCCAGGCCTGCGTGGTGACGCTGGAGCCGGTACCGCAGGAGATCGACGAGGAGATCGACTGGCGCGTGCCGCCCCCCGCCGCCGAGCCCTCCGAACCCGACGAGGAGGACATCCTGGAAGGTCCGGACGAGGTGGAGGCCGAGAACGGCGTGCTCGATCTCGGGGAGGCGCTGGCGCAGCAGCTCGCCCTGTCCCTCGACCCCTATCCACGCGCTCCGGGAGCGGGACTCGGGCCGGAAGGAGCGGGCGACAAGCCCGTCACCCCCTTCTCCGCGCTGAGCCGCCTGAAGCGGGGCGATTGACCGCACGGCTCCAGGCAGGGCTGCTTCAGGCTTGCTTCCTGGGGGGGCGGGTGGTAGAGGCCCGCCCTCAGCTTGCATCGATTCCGGTCGATCGCGCCCAATTCATGCAGCTCTTGCAGAAGCCATTTTAGAAAGGCCCGGCGACCATGGCCGTCCCTAAGAAGAAAGTCTCGCCCTCCCGCCGCGGCATGCGCCGCAGCCACGAGGCCCTCACCGCCTCCGCCTATCACGAGTGCCCGAACTGCGGCGAGCTGAAGCGCCCGCACCATGTCTGCTCCTCCTGCGGCCATTATGACGGCCGTGAGGTCGTGCAGGCCGGCGACGCCCTGAAGGCCGCGGTCCGCACCTGAGCCACGACGGCACCGCGAGACCTGTCGTGTCCGAAGGGTCCATCGCGGGCCGCGTGCCCGCCTATTCGCTCGCCATCGATGCGATGGGCGGCGACAACGCCCCCGACGCCGTGCTGGACGGGATCGAGCTCTCGGCGGAACGCCACCCCGAGGCCCGGTTCCTGCTGCTGGGCGACGAGGCGAAGCTGTCCGGCCTGCTGGCCCGCCGTCCGCGCGCCGCGCGGGCCTGCAGCCTGCGCCATGCCGCCGAGGCCATCCCGGGCGAC
>NZ_BDLP01000519.1:0-2387 GCF_001950415.1 Roseomonas sp. TAS13 | reverse complement strand
TTCGGCCGCTGCCGACGCCTCGCTCGCGATCACGAGGCCACCGTCGGTTCCGCCGTCGCCTTCTTCACCCTCGCCGCCGCCATGATCCTCGTCCGGCGTCTGGCTCAGCCGTTATGAAACGGGGTCTGAGCCTCGACGGTCTCCCGCCATTCAAGGCGCAAAGTTGGCAGCAAATTTGGTCCAGCGTCGAGATGCCGTACCAGTCACCCAGCCGCCGAGCACCACACGCACAGAGGGGCGGATGAGTGTCGTAAGCTGGCTCAAGAGGAGCCTGGGGCTCCCAGCAGGAGCTGGTCACGGGGCTCCTTCACCTGCTGATGGTCCGTGGCATCGCTGGAGCGTTGAGGAGCGCGAGCGGGTGAAGCGCCGCCTTGAGGCGCTCGCGCCGAACGCCTTTACTGAGGACGATTACGTCCAGGTCGCCGAGTACATCTTGCAACGCTATTTGCCGGAAGGTGCGTGCAAGACCGACGCCGATTACGCGAAGGCAAGGGAGAATATCCGGGTCACCATCCGACGGAACGCGCGGATGACACCCGAGGAGAGGGCGCAGGCGGCCGAGAAGGCGAAGGCAGAGGTCGACCCGGAATTCACAGCGTGGATGGACGAACTTCTGTCGCAGGTCGGCACTCGAACGGTCGGCACGCCTGGGGCCTGGAGCCCGGTTTCCGTGAGGCCCACCGGCGACGATGCAAACGGCTTCGCGGTCTATTGTCACAGGTTCGACGTCCCGACCGCTGCTGGCATCGTGACGGCCACCGTTGCGACGACCGCCGACGAGGTCTGGCCGAAGGTGATGGCCTACGTCCGGGATCCGGAATGGGGCCCCGACCTGCAGGAGCGGGAGACGACCCGGATGGTTTGGAAATCGGCTGGAGCGCACCTCCACGTCTCGCGCATCGCCATCGAGGATGCGGTCCTGCGCGGGCGTCTGAAGCGAAGCCGTGTGCCGAAGCCGTGCAACGACCGCGAGCTCTACCGGAGAGCGCTGGACGAGGTTGTACGAGAGCTGGAGACGCGGTGGCCGGAATCGACAGCCCGGCCTCGCTCTCTCAAGCCCGCGCAGTGGCCTATGGCGGGAGATTGAGGCTGCCTGGAGGCCATCGGCCGCCTGGTGAGCAGCCTCGCGCCCTCTGCGACGGAAACCGGTCTCGTGGCTCATCGGGTGAGGCTGCCGATCGCGCCCTGCAACATGACGCTTTCCTCGGACGGCATGCCGCCAGCTTCGCCTGACGAGTTCGTTCCAGCCAGAGCTGGCCAACGTGACAATGCCGCAACGGGCCCTCTCGTAAAGGCGGCTGTCGGTCGGATGCGCGATGGCCTTCTCCATAACGGTGGTGTCCACCGCGATCTCGGACAGGCTGCGCGACGTCACGGCCCCGCAGGCACGACCCGCCTCGATAGTCTTGGTAAGCAGCCACTCCACGCCCTCCTCGCCGATGCGGCCGCGCCAGCGGCTGAGCGAGGAGGGGTGAATGGGCGGGCGGTGCTGGAAGCAGGTCTCGCCAGTGAAGTGCTGGAAGTACGGGTTCTCCACCCATCGGGCGAGCACCGCCTCGTCCGAAAGGTTGAAGGCGTGCTGCAGGTACATCAGCCCCGCCACCAGGCGCGGATGGGTGGCGGGCCGTCCCTCACCAGCTGGAAAGAAGCCCGCCCACTCCCGCTCGAACCATGGCCAGTCGATCAACCCGGCGAGCCGGACCAGCTCATGCCGTCCATCGATCATGTCGACCAGCCGTGGCCGCAGCAGGTCGGCCTGTTCCAAAGGGCGGGGACGATGCTTCATGCCCGCCAGAATCGCAGGATTATCGCATGGTTCCAACTGATCCCTGCAATTCCGGAGCGCCCAAACCAACAATTCTCCCAAGCAAATCAGTGCCCGGGAGCTTGTTCAGACCCGACGACCACACTACACGACAGTGATGGCTGGGAGGTCAGGGATGAGTTGAAATGGAGGATTCATCCCTCGCGCAGAAGGATCCTGGCCATGACTGCTCTGCCCGGCTCTCTCATGTCGACGCTATCGTCGCATCTGGCCCTGAGCAGCAGCCGCCTGGAAACGATGGTGGTGATCATCCTGGGGCTGGTGAACGGCCGCACCGTGAACCTGAGCCACATCGCCAGCCAGTTTTCCGGGCCGGCGCGTCTTTCCTCCAATTACCGTCGTCTGCAGCGTTTCTTCCAGTTCGTGCGGCTCGACGAAGCATGGCTTGCCCGCACCCTGATCGGACTTTTGAACCTGCGCGCACCGTTCACGCTATGTCTGGACCGGACCAGCTGGAAGGTGGGTGCGAAGGACATCAACCTTCTGGTGCTGGCGATTGCCGCGCGTCGGGTGCGCATCCCCATCCTGTGGAGCGTGCTTGCGGCGGGCTGCAGCAGCACCA
>NZ_BDLP01000518.1:0-2434 GCF_001950415.1 Roseomonas sp. TAS13 | reverse complement strand
CCCATGAGCGACAACGACACCTCTTCCGGCACCACCGGCCGCCCCACCCCCGGCCACGAGAGCGCGGCGGACCTGCCGCGGACCGATCCGCTGGCGGGGCTGACCATGCTCGGCCAGCACGCGCGGCAGCCCGCCTCGCCGGAGGAGGCGCGGCTGGAGCGCGTGCCGAACCCGCATCCGGGCAAGCGCTACTGCGTCCGCTTCACCGCGCCGGAATTCACCTCGCTCTGCCCCATCACGGGACAGCCGGATTTCGCGCATCTGGTGATCGACTACGTGCCCGACGGATGGCTGGTGGAGAGCAAGTCGCTCAAGCTCTATCTGACCTCCTTCCGCAACCACGGCGCCTTCCACGAGGCCTGCACGGTGGAGATCGGCGACCGGCTGGTGCGGGAGCTGAAGCCGCACTGGCTGCGCATCGGCGGCTACTGGTATCCGCGCGGCGGCATCCCGATCGACGTCTTCTGGCAGACCGGCGCCCCGCCGGAAGGCGTCTGGATTCCGCCGCAGGACGTGCCGGGCTATCGCGGCCGGGGCTGAACGGGGCGGCTCCCCGGGCCGCTCCGGGACCGGCGGGCGGGATGCCCACCGGCCGCGAGGCCCCATGGAAGGCCCGGAGGGGAAGACCCGGAGGGGAAGGCCCCAAGGGGGGAGGCCCCAGAGGGGAGTGTATTCGGGCGCTATCCAGGGGCGGCATTCCCGAGGGCCATGCCCCCCGGAAGGCCGCCCTCCGTATCAGTCGATCTGGTTCAGGTCCTCGGCCAGCACCACCATCTGGATGGCATAGGAAACCTCGCCATCCTCGGCATCGCGGTGGATGGTGCCGATGAACTCGTCGCCGATCCGCAGCTCCACGCTGCCGCCGCGCCGCTTCGGCGCGGCCACCACGATCTGCTGGTTGTTGAACTGCTTGCGCAGATGGGCCTGGACCTGGGCGATCTCGGCAGGGGTCATGAAACAATCACCGTGACTTGAAGAAAAGACGTCTGGACCGGGGGCAGATAGTCCCTTCGGCCCGCACATGGAATGCCCAAACGGGTAATGGATTCCGCGCGGAACCGATTTGTTCCGCCTGTGGCCGCGCACCGCATGCCCTTTTCCCGCCCCTCCGGTGGCCGCCATGCGGCCCGCGCGGCTTGTGCCTGCGCGCCGCCGCGTCCAGGCTTTTGGGCAGGAACCAGAGCCCAAGAATCCGCCAAAGGGAGCGAGAAACCGCCATGCTGATCGCCCGCGATCGCCTGCAAACCCTCACCGCCAGCATCTTCCAGGCTGCCGGCAGCACGCCCGAGGAAGCCGCGACCGTCGCCGCCGATCTGGTCGAGGCCAATCTCAAGGGCCATGACAGCCATGGCGTCGGGCTGATCCCGGACTACCTCCAGGACCGCAGGGATGGGTTCCTCGTTCCCAACACCCCGCCCCGCTTCCTGCGCGACGACGGCCCCTTCGCCGTGGTGGATGCGCGCGACGCCTTCGGCCAGGTGATCGGGCGGGAGGTGATGCGCTGGGCCATCGGCCGCGTGCGCACCACCGGCATCGCCGTGGCGGCGATCCGCGACTCCCACCACCTCGCCCGCATCGGCGCCTTCGGCGAGATGGCCGCCGCCGCCGGGCTCGTCTCGATCCACTTCGCCAATGTGCGGCTCGGCCCCAGCTATTTCGTCGCCCCCCACAACGGCAGCGACGGGCGGCTGCAGACCAACCCCTTCTGCATCGCCGTGCCCTGTGGCGAGGGCCAGCCGCCCCTGGTGCTGGACTTCGCCACCAGCGCCATCGCCATGGGCAAGGTCCGCGTCGCCCGCAATGCCGGCAAGACGCTGCCCGCCCCCGTGCTGCTGGATGCCGAGGGCCGGCCGACGGACGATCCCAATGCCCTCTACGGCACGCAGGACAGCGGCGCCGGCAATGCCGACGGCAAGGGCGCCCATGGCTCCCTGCTGCCCTTCGGCGGGCACAAGGGCTTCGGCCTGTCGCTGATGTGCGAGGTTCTGGCCGGCGGCCTCAGCGGCGGCGGCCCCAACACCGGCGACGACACCCCCCGGCGCGGCATCGTCAACAACATGCTCAGCTTCGTCTTCGACCCCGCCCGCCTGGGCGACGTGGCGGCGTTCCAGCGCGAGGTCGCGGCCTGCATCGCGCATGTGAAGGCCTCCCCGCCGCAGCCGGGCGAGGAGGTGCTGGTCGCCGGGGAGCCGGAGCGCCGGACCATGGCGCAGCGCCTCGCCGAGGGCATCCCGATCGACGAGACCAGCTGGGCGGGCATCGTGGCCGCCGCCGCCACGGTAGGCGTGCGCGCCGAGGGGTGACGGAGACCGGGACGGCGGGGTCTTTCCCCTATCGCCCGCCGAGATAGGCGATCAGCTCCGCCCGCTCCCGGGCGTCCTTCAGGCCGGGAAACACCATCCGGTTCCCGGGCGCGAAGCCCTGCGGGTCGCGC
>NZ_BDLP01000517.1:0-2459 GCF_001950415.1 Roseomonas sp. TAS13 | reverse complement strand
ATTCGCCTTACGGTGGAGCTGTGCGTAGATGTGATCAAGAGACAGACCTGGCCGGGGCGGAGACCGCGCCCGTGCCGGAACTGGCCTCCGAGGGACTGCGCGCCGCGTCGCTGGCCCTGGGGCGCCTCACGGGCCGGGTCGGGGTCGAGCAGGTGCTGGATGTCGTCTTCGGCAGCTTCTGCATCGGCAAGTGAGCGCGGCGGCCTGCTTCCAGGGAGACTGGCCCCCGGGCGTGGCAAGCGCCGTGGCCTTCCCTATAATCCTGGCCTTTCGTGGGGCCGCGATGGCAGGCTGCAAGGGGTCGGAGCCCGGCCTCGCCCCGTTCGGGAAACACTGACCACACCGCCGCGCGGATCGCCGCGATGCGGATTCCGGGAGAACTGGCTTGCCGAGCGACCGCGTCTTTCTCGTCGTCGTGGATGACAGCCCGGAACGGGTGCTGGCGATGCGCTATGCCTGCCTGCGGGTGAAGAAATCCGGCGGGCGGGTGGCCCTGCTGCGGGTGACGGAGCCGGTGGGGCTGCAGGAATGGGCCGGCGTCGGCCAGTTGCTGCAGCAGGAGCGGCGGGAGGAGGCGGAGCAGATGCTGTCCGCCCTGGCCGCCGAGGTGCAGGAGATCACCGACGGGCTGCCGCTGATCATCATCCGGGAGGGCGACCTGATCGAGGAGGTGCTGGGCCTCATCGAGAGCGATCCGCGCATCTCGATCCTGGTGCTGGCCGCCTCCGCCTCCGGCGGCAATCCCGGGCCGCTGATCACGGCGATGACCAGCCGCCATTCCCACCGGCTCCGCTGCCCCGTCACCATCGTGCCGGGCGGCATGAGCTACGAGGAGCTCGACCGGGTGACGTGACGGGGAGGGCGGACCCTCCCCGCCGGCCTGTTCGGGTTCAGGCGTTGCCGACGGGCGGCTGGCCGGCCTGGGCGCGGCGGGACTGCCACAGCGCCACGAAGTCGATCGGCGTCAGCAGCACGGGCATGAAGCCGCCCTCGCGCGTCGCATCGGCCAGGACGTTGCGGGCGAAGGGGAAGAGCAGGCGCGGGCATTCCACCAGCAGCACCGGCTCCAGGCTTTCCTGCGGCACGTTCACGGTGAAGATGCCGCAATAGACCAGCTCGGCGATGAAGGCGGTGGTCTCGCCCGACTTGGCATCGCAGCGGATCTGCAGCGAGACCTCGAAGGTGTTGCCGTCCTGCTGCAGCGGCCGGGCCTGCACGTCCAGGCCGATATCGATGCGCGGCTGCTCGCGCAGCTGGGTGAAGACCTCCGGCGCCCCCGGCACCTCGAAGGACAGGTCCTTCACGTATTGCAGGTTGACGACCAGGGGGGCCGGCGGCGCGTTGCTGTCGCCGGGAAGGACGGGCTGGATCGGATCGGACATGGCAAACCTGCGATGGGCTGGGTGATGTGAGGCGGCGGGTAGCATGGGCGTCCCGCCATCGGAAGGCGAATGCGGCGCGACGGCCTCGCCATTCGCGTGCCCCCCCGCATGTCCCCTGGGCGGGGGCAGGAAAGGTGGCGCTGCGGCGGTCAGGCGGCGGGATAGGGCCGGTGGCCGAAGATCGCGGTCCCCACCCGCACATGGGTGGCGCCCTGGGCGATGGCCAGCGGGAAATCGCCGCTCATGCCCATCGACAGGCGCTTCAGCCCGTGCCGGGCCGCCAGTTCCGCCAGGAAGGCGAAATGCGGCACCGGGTCCTCGCCGGCGGGCGGGATGCACATCAGGCCGGAGATGGAGAGGCCGTACTCCTCCTGGCAGACGCGCAGGAAATTCCCGGCCTCGGCGCGGGCGATGCCGGATTTCTGCGGCTCCTCCCCGGTGTTCACCTGCACCAGCAGCTCCGGCCGCCGGCCTTCCTTCGCCATGGCGGCGGCCAGGGCTTCGGCGAGCTTGGGCCGGTCCAGGCTCTCGATCACGTCGGCCACCCGCACCGCGTCGCGCGCCTTGTTGGTCTGCAACCCGCCGATGATGTGCAGGCGAAGCTCCGGATGGGCCGGGCGCAGGGCGGGGAACTTGCCCTGGGCCTCCTGCACGCGGTTCTCGCCGAAGACGGTCTGGCCGGCCGCCAGGGCCTGGACCACGCTTTCCGCCGGATGTGTCTTGGAAACCGCGACCAGTTGCACCGAGTCGGGGGAGCGGCCGGCCCTGGCGCAGGCTTCGGCGATCTCGGCCTTCACCCGGGCCAGGGCGGCCGGGATGGGGGCATCAGCGAGGGAGGAGGCGTCGCTCATGGAGGGGAGGGATAAACGCCCGCGCCCGAAGAAGATAGCCGCGGAGGAGATCGTCGCCGCGGCACGCCGCTTCCGGCCGCGTCCGGGGCGGGACGGCCTGCCCCGGCTCTGGCTGGTCTCCGACGCCCGCCGCCTGCCCGACCCGCGCGAGGCCGCCCTCGGCCTGCCGCGCGGCGCGGCGGTGCTGGCGCGCGACCTGGCGCCAGAGCTGCTGCCCGCCCTGGCG
>NZ_BDLP01000516.1:0-2464 GCF_001950415.1 Roseomonas sp. TAS13 | reverse complement strand
GAAGCGGGCCAGTAGACCCGCTCCGGATGCGTCAGCGCGACCCCCGCCACGGCCGGGCCGGGGTCGCGGCGCCCGCTCTGGCCGGACGGGCTCATCCGCGCCCCGGCGCGCCCGTCGCGATCTGCGCCAGGTCGCGCCCGGACAGGACCGAGGTCGTGGCCTCGCGCAGCAGCGCATCGCCGGAGCCGGGCCGGGCCTCCTCGTCGCGGTCCTTGATCAGCAGCCAGTTCCGGCGCGTCCCACGCCCGCGTCCGCGCATCAGCACGAGGTGCCAGCCGCCCTTCAGGCGCGTGCCGTGCAGGCGGAAATGCAGGCGCCCCCCTGCCAGATCCGCCGCCGGGTCCTCCGAAAGCGGCTCCCAGCTTCCGCGGTCCCAGAGCATGACCGTACCGGCGCCGTAGCCGCTGCCGATCACCCCCTCGAAGCCGCCATAGTCGAGGGGATGGTCCTCCACCTCCACCGCGAGGCGCTTCTCCTCCGGATCGAGGCTGGGGCCGCGCGTCACCGCCCAGGACTTCAGCACGCCATCCAGTTCGAGGCGGAAGTCGTAGTGCAGCCGCGTGGCGTCGTGCTTCTGCACCACGAAGAGACCCTCGTGCCGCCCGCCGTGGCGGATCGCCCCCTCGGGTTCCGGCGTCTGCCGGAAATCGCGCTTCTGGCGATAGCGGGCGAGCGGGTCACTGTCTGTCATGGCGAAGGGAGAACGCTTCCGCCACGCCCCGGTTCGGCCGCGGGGTGCAGGGTCAGTCCATGAAGGCCAAGGCCAGCCCCGCCGCCTCGGCCGGGGGCACCACCAGCCGCGCCCCATGCCGGACCGCCGTCACGCCATTCCCCGCCAGCAGCACCGCCACCTGTTCCGGCGCGGCGCAGTGGAGGCTGAGCGCCACCATCCGGTCCCGCCCCTCCTCCAGCGCCGGGACCTCGCCGAAACGCTCCGCCACCGTATCCGGCCGCAGCACGAGGACTGTGCCGGAACCGGCCGGCAGGCAGAGGCCGCCCTCGGTTTCCCGCACCGAAGAGGCGCCGGAACAGGCCGCCCATCCGCTCCGGCTCCCCGGAGGCGATCACGAACTCCGCCACGCCGGTCACGCCGTTGGGATGCCGGCGCCATTCCTCGCGCCAGACCAGTTCCGGCGTGTCGTGGTGGCAGAAGAACACCCGCCCGCTCTGGACCGCCGGGTCGGTGACGCTGGCGGTGCGGAAACGCGCATCCCGGCTTTCCTCCCCCAGCCGCACCGGGCGGCTGAATTCCCGGGCCTCGCCGACCGGCGCGCCCTTCGCGCGCAGGCGCCCGGCGAAATCGGGGGCGTCGGGCTTGAAGACGAGGCCGCTCAGCCCCGGAGGCGCGGTGTGCAGGTCCGCCCGCTGGGACGCTTCAAGGGGCGTCCGGCCGGGTTCGTAGCCGAGGAGCTCCAGGTAGTCCCGGCCGAAGATGGCGAGATGGTTGCTCGACCCCAGCGTGTGGTGGCCGCGCTCGGTCATGTCGAAGCCGAGCCGCGTGTACTGCGCCAGCGCCGCGTCGAGCCGGTCGCCCACGGTGATGACCACGTGGTCGATGGTGGCGGACAGATCGCTCATGGTTCGGCTCCCTTGGCGCCCGATTGCGGCCGCGAAGTCTCGCGCGCCCGCCCTGCCCGGGTCCATCCCCGGAAAGTCACATTCGGATAATGATAATCACTTGCATTTAAATTTTGGGCGTGCTTAACCTCTCTTCGCGGGCACCACTACCCCGTATCCCATCGAATGCCTCCTGCATTCAGACGTCGGAAACTCCCTACAGCCCGGTCGGCAACGACCGGGCTGCTTTTTCTCGTGCAGCCGGCGTCTCGCCCGTGCAATAGGAATCCCCCCCCGCCGGAGGCCGCATCAGCCCGGCACGTAGCCCAGCGCCCGGTCGCGCGCGCGGGCCTCCGCCACCCTCTCCTCCGCCGGGCCGAAGCCGCCACCGCCCGAGGTTTCCAGCCGGATCACGTCGCCCTGGCGCAGGCGCAGGTTGTTGACCTTGGAGCCCAGGCTCCGCATCTCGCCGCCGCGCAGCAGCAGGAGCCGCCCGGCACTACCCGGCTCGCCGCCCGCCAGCCCATAGGGGCGGAAGCGGAAGCGTTCGGCATTGGCGGTGAAGACGGCTTCCTGTGCGTCGATCCGCCACTCGCGGACCAGACCGAGCCCGCCGCGATACCGCCCCGCGCCGCCGGAACCAGGCAGCAGCCCGTACCGCGCGATCGTCAGCGGCAACTCGCTCTCGATCATCTCGGCGGGGATGTTGGAGTTGTTGTGCATGCCGAAGGTGAAGGCGCTCAGCCCGTCGCCTTCCGGATGCGCGCCACTGCCGCCGACCTCGATCTCCACCAGCACGCCGCGCGCGCCGTCCTCCTGCACCGTCTGGAAGGAGCACACGTAGCTGACGCCGTAATAGGCGGCCTGTCTCTTGATCACATCTACGCACAGCTCCACCGTAAGGCGA
>NZ_BDLP01000515.1:0-2481 GCF_001950415.1 Roseomonas sp. TAS13 | reverse complement strand
CGTAGCGCAGCGTCCCCACCGGGCGTGGCTGGCCACGCCGCAGCAGCCCGCGCAGCCCCGGGCCGCCCGGCACGGCGAGCCGGCTCTCGTGGAACAGCACCACGCCATCCTCGGTGCGCCGAAGGCCGCAGTCGGCGATGCTGTCCTCGACATCCAGGCAATGGGCGCGCCGGCCGAGCCGGAACTCCACCAGGTTGCCCGTATGCCGCGCCGCCTCGGCATCGGGCGCGTCGCTGTCGCAGAGGGATTCGATCACCAGCCCGCGCGACAGATCCCCGGTGAAGCGGGAGGTGCCCGTCACCACCTCGAAGGCGCGCGGATCGTCGCTGCGGATCTCCAGCATGGGCGGCAGCCGGCGCCGCGACGCCATCCCGTCCTCCCCCAACGCCAGGACCGTGTCCCGCAGCCCCCGGGCGAGCTCCGGCGCCGCCGCCCGCAGCGCCGGATGCGCCAGCGCTTCCAGCACCCGCGCATGGTCCACGGTCCAGACGGATCCGGCGGCGGCCGGCGGGGACTGCGCGGGCGGGCGCGGGGTGCCGCCGGCGGGCGGCACCGGTCCTGACACCAAGGCCAGCGACGGGGTCAGGGAGGGACGCACGACCCCGTCCAGGGTGACGTCCCGGATCATCCGCTGCCGCAGGAAATGCAGCAGGCGATTGCATTCGGCTTGCGGTTGGAAGCGTCTCATTGCGGTGCAGGATAAGGCAGCGCTGCGCGTACCGCACCCCCAATATGCAACCTTTGGTGGAGTTTTATTGAATTCCCATAATGGAAAATTTCAGGCTGCCGCGGGCACCACCACCGGACGCAGACCCATCATCGCCTCCACATCCACCAGCGCCGCCAGCCGCTCCGCATCCCAGCCCTCGGTGCCGGCGGGGCGCAGCGGCAGGACCATCCAGCGGTAGTCCGCCGTGCTGTCCACAACCCGCACCGACACGCCGCCCGGCAGGACCGTGCCCCATTCGGCCAGGACGCCGCGCGGGTCGCGCACCGCCCGCGCGCGATAGGCGGCGGACTTGAACCAGCCGGGCGGATAGCCGAGCACGGCGCGGGGATAGCAGGAGCAGAGGGTGCAGACGACGAGGTGGCGCCGCGCCTCGGTATCCTCCAGCACGCCCAGCGGCGGCAGGCCGGCCATGCTCACGCCCATGGCCTCGGCGGCGGCGCTGCCGTCGCGCAGCATCAGCGCGCGATAGGCGGGGTCGGTCCAGGCCCGCGCCACCATGGCGGCCCCGATGGCGGGCGAGGCGCGGTCCGTCCGCGCCTGCTGGGCATCGAGCTCGGCGGCATTGGTGATGCCCTTCGCCTCCAGCGCCGCCAGGAAGCGGTCCAGCAGGGCGACATAGGCGGCGCGCGGCGGTGCGGCCATCAGGACATCCTCCCTTCCTGGCCCAGCGGCTCCAGCCAGTGGCCGTAGAGCTCGACCAGGGTCGAATCCTCCTCCGGCACCGCCCCGAAAAGCACCGGCTGGGCAAAGGCCACATGGTACAGCGCGCGCAGCGGCGCCGGGCGGCCGAAGGCCAGTTCCGAGGGGTCCGGGAAATCCCCGAGATGGGCCAGCACGACCCCTTCCCGCCCCCGCAGGTAATGCGGCGTGCGGACATGGGCGGGGCCCCGCGATTCCGGCCAGTCGAAGCGCACGCGCACGCGGGTGCCGGGCACCAGCACGGCCCCCGGCGGGGTGGCTCCGTTCACGCCTCGCCCCCGATCCCGTCCAGCAGCTCCGGGACGACGATCCCCTTCTCGGCCATCAGCGCGGCCATGGCCCGCAGCCAGCGCTCGTAATAGGTCAGCGCATGGTACTCGGCCTCGGGGATGGCCTCGATCGAACGGCGCAGCTCGTCCACCGTCATCAGCCCGCGCGCGGCGAGGATCTGGCGCAGCGCGTCCACCCGGCGGCCGAAGGCGTCGGGTGGGGCATCGTCCTGCGGCTCGACCGGCGTGCAGAGGAAGCGCGGATGCGCGCCGAGATCGTGCGGCGCGGCGCGCGGGTCCCGTTCCGTGCCGGGCGCGTTCCCGGTTGCCGCGGCCTGCGTCATCCGCCGATCACCTCGTCCGCCGTCACGCCGAACATCTCGGCCCGCTTCAGCCAGCCACGGTACTCGCCCACCTGGACCTCGCACCAGGCACTTCCCTGGGCGCAGGCGCGGATGCGGCCGATCACCCCCGGCTGCAGCCGCGCCACCGCGCCGGCATCCTCCTCCGGGCGGCGGCGCATCGTGTGCATCTCGCCCCGCACGGTGAAGGTCCGGCGCCCGAGGCCCAGGTTGGAATGGTGCACCCAGCCCTCGGTGCCGTCCTGGTCGCGGATGCGGCGCCACTGGTCGAACTCGCGGACGATCTCCACCGGCAGGTCCCGGCGCTGATAGGTCCATTCGATGGGGAAGCGCGTGCCCGGACCGGCACGCATGTTCACCTCGTCCGAGCGGAGCGGCGCGAAGCGCGGCAGCGGCAGGCCGGTCACGGAGCCCACGGCGG
>NZ_BDLP01000514.1:0-2482 GCF_001950415.1 Roseomonas sp. TAS13 | reverse complement strand
GCCGGAACGGCGGCGGACGCCACCAGCGCCCCCATTGGCACCCCCATTGGCACCCCCACTGGCGCCGCCGAGCCCGTCGTGGGCGAGCCGGCGAAGCCCGTGGTCCTGGACGGGACCTCGCCGTCCCAGGCGCGCCGCGCGGGATGGTGGCGGCGTTGAGCGAGTCCGCGGCCGCGGCGGCGGAGGAGGATGCTTCCCTCTTCCCGCCGCTGCGGACGGAAAGGCTGCTGCTGCGGCCTCTGCGCCCGACGGATGCGGCCGACCTGCACCGCCTGGTGAACGACTGGGAGGTGGCGCGCATGCTGGCGCGCGTCCCCTTCCCCTACCCGCGCGAATTGGCGGATGACTGGATCGGCTCCACCCGGTCGCAGATCGCGGCCGGGAAGGCCTGGCACCTCGCCATCGTGGAGGAGGCGTCCCAGGGGCGCGAGCAGCTCGTCGGCTGCGTCGCCCTGACCCGCCCCGATGCCGCCGCCCCGCGCAGCGCCGCCCTCGGCTACTGGGTCGGCCGGCGCTACTGGGGGCGCGGCATCGCCAGCGAGGCGGCGGGCCGCCTCGCCCGCTGGGCCCTGGCCAACCTGGACCTCGACAAGCTGCAGGCCAGCGCCCTGGTGGAGAACGAGCGATCCGCCGCCGTGCTGCGGCGGATCGGCTTCGTCGAGGCGGGCACCGGGGAGCAGGAATTCTCCGCCCGCAACGCCCGCCTGCCCGTCCGCCTCTTCCGCGCCGGCCGGGCGGAGCTCTCGACCCCGGCCGATCCCGCCCCCGCCCCGGTCCTGGCGGAACAGCCCGTCCCGGCCGGTGGCTCGCGCCTGCTGCTGGTCTCCGCCTGCGCCCTGATCGACGCCGACGGCCGGGTGCTGCTGGCCCGGCGGCCGGAGGGCAAGGCCCTGGCCGGCCTCTGGGAATTCCCCGGCGGCAAGGTGGACCCCGGCGAAACGCCGGAAGCAGCCCTGATCCGCGAGCTGCGGGAGGAGCTGGGCATCGACGTCGCGGAAACCTGCCTCGCCCCCTTCGCCTTCGCCAGCCACGCCTATGACGGCTTCCACCTGCTGATGCCGCTCTACCTCTGCCGCCGCTGGGAAGGCACGCCGGAATCCCGCGAAGGCCAGGCCCTCGCCTGGGTGCGGCCGCAGAAACTCGCCGACTATCCCATGCCCCCGGCCGACAAGCCCCTGGTCGCCCTCCTCCGCGACTTCCTCTGATCCGGCCGCCGCGCCGTCCCAGGGGGACAAGGCTCCGCCTTTCCCCCGGGCGCAGCCGCGAAGTGAAACGCCTATCCCTCCGGGCGGAACAAGACGCCTCCCCCGCATGACACACTTTCCCTCGCCACGGATGGTGGCACTCTGGCGCCCCCGAACCGCCGCCGGAGTGCCCTGCCTTGTCCGCCAACCCCACCGCCTGCCTCCTGATCATCGGCAACGAGGTGCTTTCGGGCCGCACCCGGGACGCCAACCTGCAGTTCCTCGCCACCCGGCTGGGAGAGATCGGCATCCCGCTGCGCGAGGTACGGGTGATCCCCGACGTGCCGGAGGTCATCGTCGAGACGGTGAACGCGGTCCGCCCGCGCTTCGACCATGTCTTCACCACCGGCGGCATCGGGCCGACCCATGACGACATCACCGCCGAATGCATCGCCCGCGCCTTCGGCGTGCCGTGGGAAAAGCACCCGGAGGCCATGGCCTTGCTCACCGCCCATTACGAGAAGCAGGGCACCGAGTTCAACGCGGCCCGGCAGCGCATGGCGACCATCCCGCGCGGCTCCGCGCTGATCCCCAACCCCGTCTCCGTGGCGCCGGGCTTCACCATCGGCAACGTGCACGTCATGGCTGGCGTGCCCCGGATCATGCAGGCGATGTTCGAGGCCCTGGCCCCCGGCCTGATCGGCGGCCGTCCGGTCCTCTCGCGCAGTGTGCATGCCGACGGGATCTACGAAGGGCAGATCGCGGAAGGCCTGGGGGCGATCCAGGCGTGCCATCCCGCGCTGGATATCGGCTCCTATCCCTATTACCGCCCCGACCGGAGCGGCGTGGCCCTGGTCGCCAAGGGTCTGGAGGAGGCCGAGGTCGTGGCGGCCGCGGCGGAGATGGCGGCGCTGATCCGGCAGGTCGGAAAGGAGCCGCTCGAAGGGGAGCCCGGCTGAGGCACCCGCCGGCCGTGCCTTGATTCCGGGCGAAGGTTAACAACCCAAAAGAGTAATCCTTGTGTTTAGGCGACTTTGCGTTGCATATGCTCTCTCATTACCACCACATGGGCCCGTGCGCGTGTGGAACCCACGAGGAATGGCCCCTGCCTGAGAACGGAGCCCCACCGGCCTGCCCGGAACCGGGATACCGGCCGGACCGGGCCCTTCCCGCGGGATGCGTGCCCGGGCCGGGGCCTGCCTTCCGAGGCGGGCCGGGGTTCCAGAAGGGGATAAGCCGCGATGCAAGAAGCCGTCCTGCACCACACCGCCGGAACCGCGGACACCTCCGCCGTGGAG
>NZ_BDLP01000513.1:0-2487 GCF_001950415.1 Roseomonas sp. TAS13 | reverse complement strand
CGCGGGAGGATGTGGGGGAGGAGGGCGAGCCACTCGTCGTCGGTGAGGGGGTGGAAGGGTTGGGGTGGGGAGAGGCGGGAGGGGTGGCGCATGGGCGGGAGTGTAGCATGGGGGTGGGAAATAGGCAAGTTTTCCTACGTAACTTTTACAAACAGCAGTAGATTTTTCTAGTCATATACACGTATAAGTTGCACTTTGGGAGTACCACCCGGGAATCGTTTTCGTATGTCCAGAGACGCTATTCGGCACTTCGTCCAGATACGTGGAATAAGCTTTTTACTCCACTTTACTAGAACTTCGAATCTTCCGTCCATTATGAAGCATGGAATTTGCTCTGTTGAGTTGGCGCAAAACATGAATTTGCTTCCACAGATCAATGACAGGCTTCGTCTTGATGGTTGTCGGGCGGCAACTTCACTATCTATAGGTTTTCCAAATTACAAAATGTTTTATAGATATAGATGCGATAACAGGTCGTCCCGATGGGTGGTTTTGGCTCTTCACCCGAAAATTCTGTGGGAGAAGGATTGTGTATTCTGTTGCCATAATGCTGCGTCAAGCGCTGTGTCGCGTCGCCTATTGTCGGAACGACGAAAAATTGAAGCTTTCATGGAAATGTTTGCTGAGTTAGAAGGTTACCCTTCGCGGTTGTCTCAAAAACTACTTTCTTATGATCCAACTGATGTGCAGGCTGAAGTGCTAGTATTTGATACCATTGAGCCCAGTGATATTATGGCTGCTGTTTTCGAAAATATTAGGGATGCAGCGGATTTTTCTGATATTTTGAAGGGGAAAATTGTGCACGCAACAAAAAAATCGGAAGATGGGTTTTTTTCATCTAGACCATACATCCGTGGAGGTGTGTGATTAATATGGCAACTAGACCTGTATTCATTCCTGATATTCATGCAAAAAGTTTGGTCAAAGTGAGGCTGGTTGATTTTAAATGGTTCCCCGGCATGTCTGCTACGCAAAGAAAAAAATCCGTAGTTTCATTGCATAACTCTGCCAAAGAAGTTTTAAATTTTAAAGATATACTCGAAGTTTCTACAAAATCAGAAAGCGATGCCGGTATTGCTTTAAGTGCATTTAACCTTTCATTTACAACTTTGGGCCAGAACAGAACATTTACAGTCGAATGTGCTTATCAAGCAAGTAAAGTTTTCGAAAATGGTGGTCCTTATATAGATCTTTTGGAGAAAAATGCTGGAGATGCCAAAAGGGACGAAAGACTGAAAAAATCAGGGCGGCTGATTGGATTTCAATTTTTTAAAACATCATGGGGTCTGGAACCCAAGGCAGCATTTTACAATTGGCTTTATATCAACGCATTACGTAAGCAGGTAGATCTTCATCGCGCTATTGAGACGCACGAAGCATTTACAGATATAGAGTTTAATCCTGAAAAATCATTTAGCTGTCAAGCTTACTCTGTAGCGCTATTTTCGTCACTTACTCGCAAAGGTATTTTAGAGGAAGTTGTCTCTACTAAGGAAGCGTTTATCGAGGCTATTAGCAATTTCGGATCTGATAACGACTTATTTCGGACAACGATAACCAAATAATTATGCCAAATCGCGGATGGGAGGTGCAGGAACCTCAGGTTCCTGCCGGGGTGCAGGGGCAGGGCCCCTGCGCTGCGACGCCCGAAGTGATCAGGCCCCGACCAGGGTTTCCGCGATGCTTTGGAAGAGCGGCAGGCCGTCCTCGCCGCCGGTGAGAGGGTCCGCGTAGTTCTCGGGGTGGGGCATCATGCCGAGGATGCGGAGGTTGGGGGAGAGGATGCCAGCGATGTCGCGGACGGCGCCGTTGCGGTTGCGGTCGGCGTAGCGGAAGGCGACGAGGCCCTCGCCCTCCAGCCGGTCCAGCGTCGCGTCATCGGCGAAGTAGTTGCCGTCGCCATGGGCCATGGGGGCGCGGAAGGTTTCGCCCTGCTGCCAGCGGGCGGTGTAGGGGGTGCCGGCGCGTTCGACGCGCAGGACGCAATCCATGGAGAGGAAGCGGAGGCCGGCGTTGCGGAGGAGGGCGCCGGGGAGGAGGCCGGCCTCGGTGAGGATCTGGAAGCCGTTGCAGACGCCCAGGACGTGGCCGCCCCTGGCCGCGAAGTCCTTGATGGACTGCATGATGGGGGACTGGGCGGCCATGGCGCCGCAGCGGAGGTAGTCCCCATGGGAGAAGCCGCCGGGGAGGACGACGAGGTCGAGGCCCGGGGGGAGGGCGTGCTCGCCATGCCAGAGCATCAGGGGCTCGTGGCCCGAGGCGCGCCTGAGGGCGAGGGCCATGTCGCGCTCGCGGTTGGTGCCGGGGAAGACGACGATGGCGGCCTTCATGGGGGGTGCCTTTCCGTGGAGGTCAGTTCTGCCAGAGCTTCAGGTAGTGCAGGCCGCCCATCAGGACGATGGTGAGGCAGGCGGCGATGGCGGCGGCGGTGACCCAGCGGTCGAGGGTGCGCCTGTCTCTTGATCACATCTACGCACAGCTCCACCG
>NZ_BDLP01000512.1:0-2532 GCF_001950415.1 Roseomonas sp. TAS13 | reverse complement strand
TCGCCTTACGGTGGAGCTGTGCGTAGATGTGATCAAGAGACAGGATGCTGCGCCAGAACCGGTCGGCGCGGATCAGGGCGGCGGCGTCCTCGGGCGGCAGCAGCCGGGCCTTGGCCAGCCGGGCCAGGGCCTCGCGCGTCGTCGTCGCCAGGATGCGCGGATGGCTGGCGGCATGGGCGCATTGCAGGGCCTGGGCGATGAACTCAACCTCCACCAGCCCGCCGCGCATGGCCTTCACGTCCCAGGGCCCCTCGGGCGGCAGGTCGCGCAGCATCCGGGCGCGCATGTCGCGTGCATCGGAGAGCACCTTCGGCCCGGCATGCAGGGCCAGGGCGTGGCGCACGGCGGCGGCGATGTGACGGCGCAGCGCCGGCGGCCCGGCCAGCGGGCGGGCGCGGGTGAGGGCCATGCGCTCCCAGCTCCAGGCCCCTTCGGCGTGGTAACGCTCGAAACCCGCGAGACCGGTCGCCATGGGGCCCTTGTTGCCGGAGGGACGCAGCCGCATGTCCACCTCGTAGAGCTTCCCCTCCGCTCCCGGGGCGGTGATGGCGGCGATGAACTGCGCGGCCAGCCGGGCGAACCAGGTGGGCGCCGGCAGGCTGCGCGGGCCGCCGCTGCTGTCCTGCACCCCCGGCGGATGGTCGTAGATCAGGATCAGGTCCAGGTCCGAGCCCGGCTGCATCTCCCGCCCGCCGAGCTTGCCCATGGCGACCACCGCCATGGAGCCGCCCCTGATGCGGCCATAGCGGGCCGAGAACTCGCGCAGCACCTCCGGCAGCAGGGCGCCGATGGCGGCATCGGCAAGCTCGGAGCGCGCCTGCCCGGCGGTGTCGGCGTCGATCAGCCCTTCCAGCGCATCGGCATCGATCTCGAAGCGCCCTTCGGTGACGAGCCGGCGGGCGCCCTCCAGCGCCTCCTCATAGTGCCGCGCCGCCCCGACCAGGGCTGGCAGGGCTGCGGCGGCCGAGCCGGCACCGCCGGCCAGCAGCCCCTCCAGCGCCGAGGGATGGCGGGCGAGGTGGTCGGCGAGCGCCGGGGCGGCGCCCAGGATTCCCGCCACCCGTTCCAGCAGGTGCGGATTGCGCAGGAAAAGGCTGAGCAACTGCACGCCGGTCGGCAGCTTTTCCAGCAGCGTATCGAAACGCGCCAGCGCCGCGTCGGGCTCGCGCTGCCGCGCGAAGGCGGCCAGGAGGGTCGGCATGAGGAGCGTCAGCAGCTCGCGCGCCCGTTCGCTGCGGGTGGCGCGGCGATGGCCGTGGTGCCAGCCGCGGATCAGGGCGGAGATGCCGGCCGGGTTGGTGAAGCCCATCTCCCGCAGCGTGCGCGTGGTTTCGGGATCGTCCTCGGTGCCGGTGAAGACGAGGTTGCCGCCCTCCCCACTCAGGTCGGGTGCGCTCTCGAACAGGCGGCCGTAGTGATGCGCCACGCGGTTGAAGCAGGCGGTGAGCGCGGCGGAGAAGGCATCCAGGCTGCTGAAGCCGCTGAAGGCGGTGATTCGGCGCAGCCCGTCCTCGTCCTCCGGCAGCCGGTGGGTCTGGCGGTCCGCCACCATCTGCAGCCGGTGCTCGACGGTGCGCAGGAAGGTATAGGCATCGGCCAGGTCCGCCGCCGCGCGCCGGTCGAGCCGCCCGGCCCCGGCGAGCGCCGCCAGGGCGCCCAGGGTGGTCGGGTCGCGCAGGCTGGGGTCGCGGCCGCCCCAGATCAGCTCCAGCACCTGCACCGTGAACTCGATCTCGCGGATGCCGCCACGGCCGAGCTTCACGTCATGGCCCGCGACCGCTATCTCCGTCCCCGCCCCACGATGGCCATGCGTCGCGTGGATCTGCCGCTTGATGGAATGGATGTCCGCGATCATCGCGAAATCCAGGTGCCGCCGCCACACGAAGGGACGGATCTCATCCAGGAAGCTCTGACCCAGCACCTTGTCCCCGGCCACCGGACGGGCCTTGGTCATCGCCGCGCGTTCCCAGTTCTGCCCCATGCTGCCGTAGTAGGAGACGGAGGCCGGGATGCTGACGGCGAGCGGCTGCGCGGCGCCGTCGGGGCGCAGGCGGAGATCGGTGCGGAAGACGTAGCCCTCCTCGGTGCGCTCCTCCATCAGCTTCACCAGGTCGCGGGCGAAGCGCACGGCGGTGGACTGGGCGCGGTCCGCCTCCGGCATCGCCTCCGGATCGAAGAGGATCATCAGGTCCACGTCGGAGGAATAGTTCAGCTCCCGCGCGCCCAGCTTGCCCATGCCCAGCACGGTGATGCCGGCGCCGCGGCCGTTGCGGGCGGGCCGCAGGTCGCCGCGTGCCGCGCCCTCGCGCAGCAGCTGGCTGGTCGCCGCCTCCAGCGTCGTGTCGGCGAGGCGGGACAGCGCCTCCGTCACCTGGTCGAGTCCCCAGAGCCCGGCGAGGTCGGCGGCGGCCACGATCAGCGCGCCCTGGCGCTTGGCCCGGCGCAGCGCGGCGCCGAGCTGGGCGCGCCCGGCATCGGGCAGGACACGGCCGATCGGGTCGAGCGCCGTGGCGAAGGCCGCGTCGGGGCCTC
>NZ_BDLP01000511.1:0-2541 GCF_001950415.1 Roseomonas sp. TAS13 | reverse complement strand
GGCCCAGCAGCCGGGCCGCGCCCGCCGCGATCCGGGGCGGGTGCAGCGCCCAGTCGCTGCGGGCCGCCTCGGCGGCCAGCGCGCGCAGGGCCCGTTCGAGCGGCCGTTCCCCCGCCGGGGGAGGTTCCTCCGGCGGGATGGAGAGGGCGACCGGGACGCCCCAGAGCAGGGCGGCCACCTCCTCCAGCGAAATCTGCCGCGACAGGGCGACCGCGTCCTGGCCGCGATAGCGGAAGCCGCCGCCATCGATCAGCGTCAGCGAGGAGCGCAGCACCGGCTCCCCCCAGTCGGTGGTGGAGGCGGCGATGTCCCGCCGCGCCCGCCCTCGCCCCCGCCGTTCCAGCAGCAGGGCCACGTCCTGCGCGTCATAAAGGCTGCGCCGGGGATCGCCAGGCGCCGCGACGGCGCGGACCAAGCCACGGCTCACATAGCTGTAGAGGGTCTGCCGCGAGACGCCGAGGCGCGCCGTGGCCTCCTGGGCGGTCAGACAAGGGCTGGCGGGTTCGGTGATGTTGATCATCTCGATCAAGATTGACGGCAACCCCTGCCGCGATCCTCCTTGCCGCGTCAAGCGCAGGAGATGCGGATGCCCGCGACGCCGCCGGAACGGGAAAAGATCCTCGCCAGCTTCGCCCGGCAGATCGGCTGGTGCGACAGTCTTGGCTCGCCCTTCACCGCCGGGCTGTTGCGCCTGCTGGCTGCGGATCTCGCCGCGGGCGGCCCCACCGCCGCGCTGGTGGACCACTGGCCCGGCGACCCGGTGGCCGATGCGCTGCCACTGCGGCTGGCGGGCGCGCTGCACGCCCTGGTGCTGAGCGGCGCGGCGCCGGAACTCGCCGCCACCTATCCGCCGCGGGCGGGAGCGGGGCCTGAACGGCTCGGCCCCGTGCTTCCAGGGGTGCTGGCGGCGCATCGCGCCTTCATCGGGGGCTTCCTGGCCTCGCCGCCGCAGACCAACGAGGTCGGGCGATCGGGCGTGCTGCTCGGCGGCTTCCTGCGGATCGCGCGGGACACCGGTCTGCCGCTGGCCCTGCTGGAGATCGGCGCCAGCGCCGGCCTCAACACGGTGTGGGACCGCTTCCACTACCGCCTGGGCGGGGCGTCATGGGGCGATCCCGCCAGCCCCGTGCATCTGGCCCCGGCTTGGGAAGGCGGGCTGCCGCCGCTGGATGCGCCGCTGCGCGTGGCGTCGCGCCGGGCCTGCGACCTTTCGCCGATCGACCTGGAGGATTCGGCCCAGCGCCTCCGCCTGCGCGCCTATGTCTGGGCGGACCAGCGCGAGCGCCTGGCCCGGCTGGAAGGCGCCATCGCCGTGGCGCGGGCAGCCGGGCAGCGCGTGGAACGGGCCGATGCGGCTCCCTGGGTCCGGGCGCACCTGGCTGAAGCGGAGACCGGGTGCGCCACCATCCTGTACCATTCCATCATGTGGCAATACATGCCCAGGGAGACGCGCGAGAGCATCGCCGGGACGCTGCGGGAACGCGGTGCGCGCGCCACCCCGGAGGCGCCGCTCGCCTGGCTCCGCTTCGAGCCGCCCACTCCGGAGGCCCGGCCGGAGCTGCGGCTGACCCTCTGGCCGGGCGGCGCGGAGCACCGGCTCGCCACCGCGCAGGCCCATGGCAGCCAGGTGACCTGGCTGGACGGCGGGGCATAACGGACAGGGGAACCGGCGCGGAACAGGGCACGCTCCGGAATGGTGGCCCGAGTGCTGACGTCCGAACACCGGGCCCCTGGCCGTGACAAGGCTTGCGGCGGCTGATACGCATGCGGCCATCCATGCGCCAGGTCCGCCGCCCTTTCCTGAGCCTTGTGGCCGTGCTGCTTCTCCTACAGTGGTCGGCGGCGCTGCCTTCCTGTCTCCGCCCCTTCACGGGTACGGCTGCGGCGCAGCTCGTGGAGCTGTGCAGCCCTTCCGGCCTCCATCGCACCATCCTGGTGGGACCGGACGGCAAGGAGGCTCCGAAGGCAAGCCTGCATCCGGGCTGCCCGATGTGCCAGCATGCGGGGGTCGCGCTCCCGCCCGCCCCTCCGGTCGCCATGATCCGGCCCGCTGGCTTCGTGGTGATCGCGCATGACGTCGCCCTGCCCGGCCTGCCGCCAATCCCGCCACGCGGCCCGCCGCAGCAGCCCCGCGCCCCTCCCATCGCCTGATCCCTGACAGGACCGCCGCCCGGGCTCCCCGCCCGCGCGGCCATTCGTCCTGCGGCCGCGGCAGGGCCGGGTCCCATTCCCGGCCCGCTCCGGCAGTTCCGCCCCCAAGCCCATCCCCCGCCATCCGGCGGGACCGGAATTTCGCCTTTCGCAAGGAAACCGCGTCATGACGCTGCGCCGTCGCCGGCTGTTGCCGGCCCTGTTCCTGTCCCCCCTCCTGGCCGCCCTTCCCGCCCTGGCGCAGCAGCCGGGCGCCATCAGCATCGAGCAGCCCTGGGCCCGGGCGGCGGTGCAGGGGGGCACGGGCGGCGTGTTCCTGACCATCCGCAACACCGGCAACACGCCGCCTGTCTCTTGATCACATCTACGCACAGCTCCACCGTAAGGCGA
>NZ_BDLP01000510.1:0-2553 GCF_001950415.1 Roseomonas sp. TAS13 | reverse complement strand
ATAGAGCGGCAGGCCGGGATAGCGCCGCCGCAGCAGCCGGGAGGCGGCGGCGAGGTCGGTCTCCAGCGTCTCGGCACCGGGCCAGAGCGGCCAGTTCGGCGCCTCGCCGAAGCCCCTCTGGTCATAGGCGTAGAGGGCCACCCCGCCGGCGTTGAACAGCGGCGCCGCCATGCGGAAGGCGTTCCGGGCGGTGTCGCCGAAGCCATGGACCGCCAGGACCACCGCGTGGGGCGGGGCCTCCGGCAGCCAGGCATGCAGCGGCAGCCTCGCCCCGTCGGCCATGACCAGGCTGTCGGCCGCCAGTTCCGGCGGGGCCAGCGCCGGCCCGGCGGGGATCACCACCGGCGCGCAGGCCGCCAGCAACAGGCCGCAGAAAAGGAAGGCGAGATTCCGGCGGCTCCAGCCCCGGAAGCGGAACCCCGGGAGGCGACGGCCGGGACCGTTCAGCCGTGGTGCCAGACCACGTTCTCCGGCTCGGGCCCGGTCGGGTCGCAGCGCAGCCACTCGCCGTTCACCAGCGACCGGCCGGTCATCGCCAGGATGAAGCCCCAGTGGCTCACCACCACCGTATGCGCCCAGTCGTCCCGCAGCATCATGTCCAGGCGGAACTGCATCGCCCGGGCCGCCACGGCCTCCGGCGGCTCCTCCTCCTGCGGCCACCAGACCTCGTCGATCCGGGTGAAGTCGTGGTGCGGCCAGTCGGTCGAAAGCCGGCTGCAGGGCGAGCCGACATCGCAGGACAGGGCATAGCGTTCCCGCACCAGCGGCGTGATCAGCACAGGCAGGCCCAGCTTCTCCGCCAGGGGCGCCGCGGTCTGGAGTGCCCGCGTATAGGGGCTGGCCAGGATGCGGCGGACATCCTCCTTCGCCAGCGCCTCCGCCGCCGCCTGGGCCTGCTGGTGGCCCAGGGGTGTCAGGCGCGGGTCCGGGATGCCGGGGTCGGTCCTGGTGGCCGTGTAGTGGAGGTTGAACTCGCTCTGGCCATGACGCAGAAGGATCATGCCGGCAAATTGGCGACAGGGCGGGTTTCCGGCAATGGGCTTCGGCAGGCCCCCGGAGGCCGGCTCGCGAAAAAAGCTCCCTGGGGTGCCGCCACAGGGCGGCACAGGGGGCAACCGGCGTTGCGTTAACAGACGTTCATCCCCATTTTCCCTCTTCAGAGAGAGGAGACCACAGATGCAGGGCGGCTTCCCCATCGACCTGATCCTGTTCGCGATGGTCGCGGCCTTCCTTGTGCTGCGTCTTCGCTCCGTGCTCGGCCGGCGCACCGGCTTCGAGCGTCCGCCCGAGGCGCGCCCGGCCGCCGGCTATCCGCCCCGGGTGATCGAGGGCGATGCCAGCGAGGCGGTGGCCGCTCCGCCCGCGCCGCAGCGCCACGCCGTGCCCGACGCGCAGGGCCCGGTCGGCCAGGCCCTGGCCAACATCCAGAAGACCGATCCTTCCTTCTCGGTCCAGAACTTCCTGGGCGGGGCGGAAACAGCCTTCCGCATGATCGTCGAGGCCTTCGCGCGCGGCGATCGCGACACGCTGCGCAGCCTGCTCGGCCCGGAAACCTTTGCCGGCTTCGAGGGCGCCATCAAGGCGCGCGAGGAGGCGGGCGAGACCCAGCGCACCGAGATCCGGCACATCCACGAGGTCACGGTGGAGGGCGCGGAGCTTCGCGGCTCCGTGGCGGATGTTACTGTCCGCTTCGTGTCGGATCAGGTGAACATGACCCTGGCCGCCGACGGCAAGCCCGTCACGGGCACCGACAGCGTGACTGAGCTGAAGGATCTCTGGACCTTCCAGCGCGACCTGAAGAGCGGCGATCCGACCTGGCGGCTGGTGGATACCCGCTCCGTCTGAACGGCGTTGCCGATCCCGGGCCGGCAGCGATGGCCGCGCCCGGGATCGCTTCCCTTTCCCGGCCAAAGCGATCCCTCCTTCCCTCCTTCCCGCCTGCTTCCTGGCAGGAGCGGCATGGCGATCCCGGGTTGTCGCTTCATGATCCCCGGTGTCTGGCTTCCTCCTTGCCAAACCATTGTCCGGGCAAGGCTTCTTCGCTTCCCGGTCTTGGCCCGCAGGGCGTGAGCCACTCTGGAGCCCGTTTCACCAGATGCCCTGAGCAGAAAGTGCTTGATGATTTTTGTTTTCTGTTTCTAAAAAACGATCCGACTTTCCCGCTGAAGACCGATTTCTGCTCAGAGGTCCGGAAGAACAGGCTGCCGCATGATGCTCCCCCCGCCACATCCCCGCCGAAAGCCGACGATCTGGCACCGGGGCCGCATCCGTGGCCTCCCCGCCCTTTCCCTGCTGGCCCTTCTGGCCACCGGCGCGCTTGCCGCGCCGCTGCTCCCTTTCCCCGTCCAGGCCGCCGAAGGCTCCATCCTGCGGTCGCAGCAGGACACGCCCGCGCTGCGGCAGGCCCGGACGCGCCTGCCGGCCCTGGAGGCGGCGCTCGGGCGCTCCGCGCAGGGGCCCGGGCCACGCGGCATGGTGCAGCGGCGGATGGAGAAGCAGCGGCAGATCGCCCGTGACGAGGCCCGGGCGCGCGGCGTCGCCCTGCCGGCGGCG
>NZ_BDLP01000509.1:0-2558 GCF_001950415.1 Roseomonas sp. TAS13 | reverse complement strand
GATGTGGTGGCGGAATGCGCCGGCCATGGCGCGGTGCGCGACCATGGCGAGGCCGTGCTGCGCGGTGGGCGCGACCTCGTGGTGATCGCCATCGGCGCCCTGGCGGATGCCGAACTGCATGCGCGCCTGGAGGCAGCGGCGCGGGCAGGGGGCGCGAAGCTCGTCCTGCCTCCTGGTGCCGTGGGCGGCATCGACGCGCTGGGCGCGGCGCGGCTCTCGGGGCTGGAGGAGGTCACCTATCTCGGCCGCAAGCCGCCGCGCGCCTGGAAGGGCACGCAGGCCGAGACCCTGCTGGACCTCGACGCGCTGACGGAACCCACGGCCTTCTACGAGGGCACGGCGCGCGAGGCGGCGCGGGACTATCCGCAGAACGCCAATGTCGCCGCCACCGTGGCGCTGGCTGCGGGCGGCTTCGATACGGTGCGGGTGAAGCTGGTCGCCGATCCGGGCATCGGCCGCAACGTCCACGAGGTCGCGGTGCGCTCCGGCTGCGCCGATTTCACCATCAGGCTGGAGGGGCGTCCCTCGCCGGCCAATCCGAAGACCTCGCTGACTGCGGGGTACAGCGTGGCGCGCGAGCTGCTGAACCGCGCATCCGCCACCGTCATCTGAGGGAGGCCAGACTCATGCGGCCGTTCGATCTGCCCGAGGGAAAGCTCTATTTCGCCGGCGAATGGCGCGAGGGGCGGGGTGCCGAGATCACCTCGACCTTTCCCGCCGACCGCTCGCTGAATCGGGTGCTGCGCGGCGCCTCGGCGGAGGATGTGGACCTCGCCGTCGAGGCGGCGCAGCGGGCGCAGCGCGACCCGTCCTGGCGCAACCTGCGGCCGCACGAGCGCGCCAGCTACCTCTATCGTATAGCGGAAGGCATCGCGCGCGAGGCCGACCGGATCAGCTATGTGCAATCGCGCGACACGGGCAAGACCCTGGCCGAGACGCGCGCCCTGGCGATGAGCGCCGCGGGCACCTTCCGCTACATGGCGGCGCTGCTGGAAACCTCGGAGGAGGCGCTGACGCCGCAGCGGGGCGATGCGCTGACCCTGTCGGTGCACGAGCCGCTGGGCGTGGTGGCGGGGATCACGCCCTGGAACTCGCCCATCGCCTCGGACGCGCAGAAGGTCGCGCCCGCGCTCGCCGCCGGCAATGCCGTGCTGCTCAAGCCCGCCTCCTGGAGCCCGCTGGTCTGCCTGGAACTCGCCCGCATCGCCGAGGCGGCGGGCCTGCCGCCGGGGCTCTTCTCCGTCCTGCCCGGCGCGGGCGGCGTGGTGGGGGAACGGCTGGTGACGCATCCCGCCATCCGCAAGGTCTCCTTCACCGGCGGCACCGAGGTCGGCCGCGCCCTGGCGCAGAAGGCGGCGGCGAAGCTGATGCCCGTCTCGCTGGAGCTGGGCGGCAAGTCGCCCACCATCGTCTTCGCCGATGCGGATCTTGACGTGGCGCTGGCGGGGGTGCTGTTCGGCATCTTCTCCTCCACCGGCCAGTCCTGCATCGCCGGCTCGCGCCTCTTCGTGCAGCGCGCGGTGTACGACGAATTCGTCTCGCGCTTGGTGGCGGCCACGGAGGCGCTGCGCGTCGGCCATTCCTTCGAGCCACGCACCCAGGTCGCGCCGCTGATCCATGACGACCACCGGGATTCGGTGGAGGCGATGATCCGCGACGCCGTGGCCGAGGGCGCCGAGGTGCTGGCGGGCGGGCAGCGGCCGGAGGGGATGGAGGAGGGCGTCTATCTGCGCCCCACCATCCTGGCGGAGGCGGACAACAACGCCCGCATCTGCCGCGAGGAGGTCTTCGGCCCCGTGCTGGTGGTGCTGCCCTTCGACAGCGAGGAGGAGGTCGTGGCGATGGGCAACGACAACGACTACGGCCTCGCCTGCGGCATCTACACGCGCGACTTCCCGAAGGCCTGGCGCGTCGGGCGGGCCATCGAGGCGGGAACGGTCTGGGTGAACACCTACAAGCAGTTCTCCATCTCCACCCCCTTCGGCGGCGTGAAGGACAGCGGGCTGGGCCGCGAGAAGGGGCGCGAGGGCATCCGCGCCTGGATGGCGCAGAAATCCTTCTACGTGGACCTGCCCGGCCGTCCTCATCCCTGGGCTGCGTGACATCATGACCCAGCGCATCGCCATCATCGGCTCCGGCCCCAGCGGCTGCTTCCTGGCCCAGGCCCTGCGCCGGGACTGGCCGCAGGCGGAGATCGACATCATCGAGCGCCTGCCGGTGCCCTATGGGCTGTTGCGCCATGGCGTGGCCGCCGACCACCAGGGCACCAAGGCGGTGTCGCGCCAGTTCGACCGGCTCTTCGAGCGCGAGGGCGTGCGCTTCTGGGGCGATGTCGGGATCGGCCGCGACGTGACGCTGGAGGCGCTGCGCGGGCTCTACGATGCGGTCTTCCTGGCCCTG
The DNA here is from genome assembly GCF_001950415.1 of Roseomonas sp. TAS13. NCBI lineage: Bacteria > Pseudomonadati > Pseudomonadota > Alphaproteobacteria > Acetobacterales > Roseomonadaceae > Roseomonas > Roseomonas sp. TAS13. The sequence goes on along the minus strand of NZ_BDLP01000509.1, from coordinate 158 downwards.
GGGCTTTCGGGCGACCGGCGCCTCGGCATTTCCGGCGACGACTTGCCGGGCGTGCACGGCTCGGGCTGGGTGACGCGCTGGCTGAACAGCCATCCGGACGAGGCCGGGCGCGTGCCCTGTCTCTTGATCACATCTACGCACAGCTCCACCGTAAGGCG
>NZ_BDLP01000508.1:0-2576 GCF_001950415.1 Roseomonas sp. TAS13 | reverse complement strand
GCGGAGGCGCGGATCGTGCTGATGGGCAGCACGCGCCGCTTCTCCCGCTGGGCGGATGCGCATGGCGACGGCGTGCGGGCCGGCGAGGCGGCGCTGCTGGCCAGCGGCCGGAACGGCGTGATCCTGCACCCCACCATGATCTATGGCGCCCAGGGGGAGGACAATGTGCAGCGCCTGGCCGCGCTGATGCGGCGCCTGCCCCTTGCCCCCCTGCCCGGCGGCGGGCGCGCCCTGGTGCAGCCGATCCACCAGGACGACGTGACCGCCAGCCTGCGCGCCGCCCTGGCGCGGGACTGGGAGGCGCCCAAGGCGCTGGTGATCGCCGGGCCGGAGGCGGTGCGCTATGCCGATTTCCTGCGCGCGGTGTGCCATGCCGCCGGGGTGCGGGTGCCGCCGGTGCTGCCCGTGCCGCTGGCGCCGCTGCTGGCGCTGTCCCCCCTCACCCGGCTGCTGCCGTTCCTGCCCACCGTGCGGGCGAGCGAGCTGCGGCGGCTGACGGAGGACAAGGGCTTCGACACCGGGCCGATGCGGGCGGAGCTGGGCGTCGTGCCGCGTTCGCTGGAGGCGGGGCTGGCGGGCACTTTCGGGCGGGGGTGAGGCGGTGATGCGCCCAGCGGCCGCTCTTGCCTCCACCCCGGACCGGCTCCAAACCATGGGGCGAAGACACAGAGCGAGGGCCGTCATGCCTGTCCTGAACCGGATCGCCGAATTCCACGACGAGATGACCGCTTGGCGGCAGGATTTCCACCGTCATCCGGAGCTGGCCTACGAGGAGGTCCGCACCTCCGGCATCGTGGCGGAGAAGCTGCGGGAGTTCGGCTGCGACGAGGTCGTCACCGGCATCGCGAAGACCGGCGTGGTCGGGGTGATCCGGGGGCAGGAGCCGGGCGACGGCATCGGCTTCCGCGCCGACATGGACGCGCTGCCGATCCTGGAGGAGACGGGGCTCGGCCATGCCTCCACCGTGCCGGGGAAGATGCATGCCTGCGGCCATGACGGGCATACCACCATGCTGCTGGGCGCCGCGAAGTACCTGGCGGAGACGCGCAACTTCGCCGGCACCGCCTATGTGATCTTCCAGCCGGCCGAGGAGAATTTCGGCGGCGGCGACGCGATGGTGAAGGAGGGGCTGTTCGAGCGTTTCCCCATGAAGCGCGTCTTCGGCATCCACAACTGGCCCAGCCTGCCCGCCGGGCAGTTCGCCTGGAAGGTCGGCCCGGTCATGGCCGCCGTTGCCAACATCACCATCACCGTCACCGGCAAGGGCGCGCATGGCGCCATGCCGCACAACGGCAACGACCCGATCGTGATCGCGGCGCAGATCGTTTCCGCGCTGCAATCCATCGTGGCGCGCAATGTCGAGCCGGTGGAGGCCGGCGTCGTGACCATCGCGCATATCACCGGCGGCCATACCTTCAACGTGATCCCGGAGGTGGTGCGGATGCAGGGCACCGCGCGCTGGTTCAAGCCGGAGATCGGCGATCTGCTGGAGCGCAAGGTGCGCGAGATCGCGGGCGGCATCGCGGCGGCCTTCGGCGCCAGCGCTGAGGTCGATTTCCAGCGCGCCTATCCGGCCACGGTGAACGAGGCGGAGAGCACCCGCCTCGCCGCACGGGCGGCGGCGGCCGTGGTGGGCGAGGGCCGGGTGATCGAGGTGGAGAAGCCGACCATGGGCGGCGAGGACTTCTCCTTCATGCTCAACATGAAGGACGGGTCCTACCTGTTCCTCGGCGGCGGCCGGACGGGGCACGACCCGAATGTCCACCACCCGCTCTATGACTTCAACGACGAGATCCTGCCGGTGGGCGCGTCCTATTTCGCCACGCTGGCGGAACAGCTGCTGCCCCGCCGGGGGTGACGGTCCGGGGATGGCCCGCCCCGCCTCGCTTGCCTCGGGGCACGGGACGGGCCAGCCTGCCCGGATGCGCATGACCGCCTTCCGGCTTCCCCTCCTGGGCCTGATCCTCATGGCGACGGCGCTGGGCGGCTGCGTCCAGGTCGTGGCGCCCGATCCCTATGCCTATGGGGCGCCGGGCTCCGCGGCGGCGGCGGGTGCCGCGGCCGGTGCGGCCCTGGGGGCGGCGATCGATGCCTCGCGGCCGCCGCCGGCCTATGGCAGCTATCCGGCCCCGGCCGTGCCGCCCTATCCGGGGCGCGCCTACGCCTATTGAGCGTGGGCCCGGCGCCTCATCAGCCCCGGAGCGCCGCCTCCAGCCGCGCCCAGCCCGCCTCGTCGCCCGGCAGGCCGAAGCGCAGCCAGGCCGCCGGATCGCGGAACTGCCGCACCAGGATGCCCGCCTGCCCCAGCCGCGCGAACCATTCGGGCGCGGCCTCGTGGGAGGCGAGGCGGAAGAGGCTGGTTCCGCCCAGGATGCGGAAGCCCGCCTGGGCCAGCAGCATGTCCAGCCGCAGCGCGTCCACGGCGCAGCGGCGCGCGGCTTCCATCAGCCAGTTCCGGTCCCGCAGCGCCGGGATGCCCACCGCCAGGGCGGGGCCGGACACCGCCCAGGGGCCCAGCGCCGCGCGCAGGCGGGCCGCCAGCGCGGGTTCGGCCAGGGCGAAGCCCAGGCGCAGCC
>NZ_BDLP01000507.1:0-2582 GCF_001950415.1 Roseomonas sp. TAS13 | reverse complement strand
ACGGTGGAGCTGTGCGTAGATGTGATCAAGAGACAGCCGAGATGCTGGGCTTCGTCTTCTTTCCCCCCTCGCCCCGCGCGATCTCGCCGGAACGGGCCGCCGAGCTCTCCGCCCTGGCGCCTGCCGCCGCGGAAGGCGGGCCGCTGCGGGTGGGGCTCTTCGTCGATCCCTCCGAGGAGGCGGTGGCGGCCGTGCTCGCCGCCGTGCCGCTGGACATGCTGCAACTGCATGGGGCGGAAACCCCGGAACGCTGCGCCGCGCTGCGTGCCCGCTTCGGCCTGCCGGTGATGAAGGCGCTGGGGATCGCCGTGCCGGAGGACCTCGCCGCCCTGGCCGGCTACGCCCCTGTGGTGGACCGCTTCCTGCTCGACGCCAAGCCGCCCGCCGGGGCCACCCTCCCCGGCGGCAATGCCGTCACCTTCGACTGGCGCCTCCTGGCCGGACGGAACATCCCGCGCCCCTGGCTGCTGGCCGGGGGGCTCACCCAGGCCAATGTCGCGGCGGCGGTGCGGCAGGCCGGCGCCCCGGGGGTGGACCTTTCCTCGGGCGTGGAGCGCGCGCGCGGGGTCAAGGACCCGGCGCTGATCGCCGCCTTCGTGCAGACGGTGCGCGAGGGCGGCCGGGCGGGCTGATCCGGCCGCGCTTCCCGTCGGCCTCGCCCCACACCGGCTCCGGCGCTCCCGCGGTCCTCAGCCCAGTGCCTGGCTGACCAGGGCGAAGCGGCGCAGCGTGCCGTCCGGGCGTGGCGGCGTGCCGTGCGCCATGCCGGTGGCGGGCCCGGCATCCTCCAGCCCGAGGCTCCGCAGCCAGCCGGGCAGGCCGGTTTCCGCCGGCACGTCCAGCCGGATGAACTGCCCGGGACGCGAGGACAGCCAGTGCGCGACCAGCGCCCGCGCGCCGCCTTCGTCCGGCGCCACCACCGGGCCGATCACCTGCCCATGGCCGAATCGGCGCAGCAGCGCGAAGCCCACCGCCTCGCCCTCCCGCTCCAGCACCACGCCCTCCGCCACGGACAGCAGCGCCGCGATCAGCGCCTGGCGCGGCATGCCGGTGGCGCGCTCGTCCAGCGCCGCCAGCACGGTGCCGTCGCGGGAGTCCAGGGGGCGCAGCCGGTGCCCGGGCGGTGGCGCCACCGATGGCGGGGAGAAGGATGCGCCCTGGAGCTGGCGGATCTCCCATCCCGGTGCGAAGCCCAGGGAGCGGTAGAGCGGCAATCCGTCGTGCGTGGCGTTCAGCAGCACGGTGCGGCGTCCCAGCCGGTCCAGCACGGCTGCGGTCAGCGCGCGGCCGATGCCGCGTCCCCGCGCCGCCTCGGAAACGATCACCAGCCCGAGCGTGGCGAAGCCCGGCCCATAGCGCCAGCCGAGCGCCGTGCCGGCGAGTTGTCCGTCATGCTCCGCCGCCACCCCTTCGCCGAGTCCGAGGACGAAGCGCCAGTCCTCTTCCCGGTGCGGCCAGCCCTGGGCGGCGGAAAGGGCCCGGGCCGCCGGCAGGTCCGACAGGGCCAGGGAGCGCAGGATGGGGCGCGCGACCGCGCCGCCGGGCGGGGGGCTTTCCTGCCGGTTGGCCATGCGTCACTCCTCGGATCTCGCCATGCTCACCGGAGAGGCCCCCCCCAGGAAGGCGCCGGCACCGGAGGAACAGCCATAGAGGCGGGACGGCGGCAAGGGCATCCGTTTTCGCGCCGCCCCGCCAAAGGGGAATGCACGCGGCCCGGACTTCGCGGATAGGATCGCCCCCGTCCCGGCCAGCGCCGGATTCGGATGGAAAGGCAGCGCCCCATGCCCCGCCTGCGCCCCAGCTTCATCACCTTCGACTGCTACGGCACGCTGACAAACTTCCGGATGGGGGAGGTGGCGCGCGCGCATTTCGCCGGCCGCGTGCCGGCGGCGGAGATGGACGCCTTCCTGGGCAGTTTCAGCGCCTATCGCCTCGACGAGGTGCTGGGCGCCTGGAAGCCCTATGCGGAGGTGCTGGACAACGCCATCCGCCGCACCTGCCGCAAGCACGGCATTGCCAGCCAGGAGGGCGACGGCGACGTCTTCTACCGCGCCGTGCCGGGATGGGGGCCACATCCGGACGTGCCGGAGCCGCTGAAGCGCGTGGCGAAGGAATTCCCGCTCGTCATCCTCTCCAACGCCTCGGACGAGCAGATCCACAGCAACGTGGCGAAGCTGGAAGCACCCTTCCACGCCGTCTTCACCGCCGAGCAGGCGCAGTCCTACAAGCCGCGCATGAAGGGCTTCGAATACATGCTCGACCGGCTCGGCACCCGGCCGGAGGAGGTGCTGCATGTCTCGTCGAGCTTCCGCTACGACCTGATGACGGCTCATGACCTCGGCATCACCATGAAGGCCTGGGTCAACCGCGGGCACGAGCCGCGCGGCAACACCTTCTACGGCTACCACGAGATCCCCGATATCGGCGGCCTGCCGGGCCTGCTCGGCCTCTGAGCCGGTAGGCGCCGCCCACCGGGTCGCGCCTCACGGTCTGGCGTTGCGCTGTCCCGGGGGACAAGGCTCCGCCTTTTCCCCCGGCCCCCCTTATCCGCCAGGACACTGCGTGCCCTGGACCCGATGAGT
>NZ_BDLP01000506.1:0-2583 GCF_001950415.1 Roseomonas sp. TAS13 | reverse complement strand
CCAGGGCCCGCAGGGTCCTGGCGGAGTGGGGGTTTGGGGGCGAGGCGGCGCCTTGCCCCCAACCACGGCGCCCCCATGACGGGCGAGGAGCGTTACATCGGCCCTGGCGGCAGGGGCGAGCCGTCGATCAGGCGGACATAGCGGAAGGGCGTCGGATCGACGATCGGCGCATCGCCCGCCACCAGATCCGCAGCCAGCCTTCCGGCCCCCGGGCCGATGCCGAAGCCATGGCCGCTGAAGCCGGTGGAGAGGGTCAGCCCCGGCAGCTTCTCCACCGGGGAGATCACCGGCACCGCATCGGGCATGAAGTCGATCCAGCCGCCCCAGGCGTTCTTCATGCGGATGCCGGCCAGGGCCGGATAGGCTTCCACGAGCTGCTTCAGCGCCTCGTCCACCGTGCCGGTATCGGGCGCGGGGTCGAAGACGCGGATACGCTCGAAGGGGGTGGGCTTGTCCGCGCTCCAGCGGCCCAGCGCCTCCGGTCCTTCGAGAAAGGAGCGGCCGACACTGATCTTCACGCCGCCCGCGCGCCGCTTGAGGAAGGCCGGCCAGAACTTGCGGGCGTAGCGCAGCCCCTGCGGCGTCAGCTCCACCAGCCCGCGCCCGCGGATGGAGACGGTGTAGCCACCATCCAGCCGCCGCCGGATGACGAAGCCCGGGGTGGAGAGCCCGCCCGCGGTCACTTCCGGCGCCTCGGTGGTGGAGAAGGCGGTGGAGCGCGCCCCGGCCTGCGGCAGGTCGATGCCCAGGCTACGGCAGAACATCGAGGACCAGGCGCCGCCGGCGAGGAGCACGGCCTGGGTGCGGATCGTGCCCTTTTCCGTCACCACCGCCGAGACGCGGCCGCCCTGGGTCTCCAGCCCGCGTGCGGCGCAGCCCTGGTGGATGGTGACGCCCCGCCGCCGCGCCGCCTCGGCCAAGGCGGGTGCCGCCTTGGAAGGCTCGGCACGGCCGTCGGTGGGCGAATGCACGCCGCCGATCCACTTCTTCGTGCAGCCCGGCGTCAGCGCGTTCGCTTCCTCGGCGGTGAGCATCCGGCTGTGCACCTGGTATTCGCGGGCGAGGTTCGACCACTCCTCCCATTCGTCCAGGTCTGACTGCTTGTCCGTGGTGTAGACCAGCCCGGTGCGGCGGAAGCTGACATCGGCGCCGATCTCCTCGCTCAGCCGGCCCCAGAGCTCCAGGCTGTACTTGATCAGCGGCAGCTCGCGCTCGTCGCGGTTCTGTTGCCGGCACCAGCCCCAGTTGCGGCTGGACTGCTCGCCCGCGATCACGCCCTTCTCGATCAGCGCGACCGAATGCCCCTTCCCGGCAAGGTGCCAGGCCGCCGAGACGCCGGCGATGCCGCCGCCGATCACCACCACATCGGCGGCTTCCGGCAGCTTCGGGTCACTCTGGACTTGATCGACGGGCGGCGACATGAGCGGTGTTGTCCTGGGTCAGAAGAGACGGGCGGAAGCCTTCAGCCGGCGGCCTGCAGGTCGAGGTCGTCGCGGATGCAGGCGGTGAGGTGGCCGGGCGCGACCGCGCGCAGCGGCGGCCGGTCCGCCGCGCAGGCCGGGAGGGCATAGGGGCAGCGGGTGCGGAAGGAACAGCCGGAAGGCGGGTCGAGCGGACTCGGCACGTCGCCCGTCAGCACGATGCGCTTGCGGCGGCGCGTCGGGTCCGGGTTCGGGGCGGCGGAAAGCAGCGCCTCGGTATAGGGATGGCGCGGCGCGGCGAAGAGCGAACGTGTTTCCGCGATCTCCACCAGCCGGCCGAGATACATCACCGCCACGCGGTCGGACATGTGTCCCACCACGGCGAGGTCATGCGCGATGACCAGCATGGTCAGGCCCAGCCGGTCGCGCAGCTCCAGCATCAGGTTCACCACCTGCGCCTGGATGGAGACGTCGAGCGCGCTCACCGGCTCGTCCGCCACGATGAAGTCCGGCCGCGTCACCAGCGCGCGCGCCAGGCCGACGCGCTGCCGCTGTCCGCCGGAGAACTCGTGCGGATAGCGCTGCGCGTGCTGCGGCAGCAGGCCGACGAGGCGCAGCGCCTCCTCCACCTTCTCCATGCGGTCGGCCGGGGTCTCGCCGATGCCGTGGATCTCCAGCGGCGAGGCGACGATCCGCTCCACCGTCATGCGCGGGTTCAGCGAGGCATAGGGGTCCTGGAAGACCAGCTGCATCTGCCGCCGCAGCGGGCGCAGCCGGGCGCGCGACAGGTTGGTGATGTCCTCGCCCTTGAAGCGGATGCTGCCCTCGGTGGGCTCCAGCAGGCGCAGCGCGGTGCGGCCCACCGTGCTCTTGCCCGAGCCGGATTCGCCGACGAGGCTCAGGATCTCTCCCGGGTGGATCGAGAAGGAGAGCCCGTCGATGGCGCGGAGCTGCTGCCGTCCCCGGCCGAAGAGCCCTCCGCCCACGGGGAAATGCTTGTGGAGGCCCCGCACCTCCAGCACCGGCGCGGAAGGTGCTGCCACGTCGCTCACGATACCCCCTGCGCCGCGAGGGCGCCGGACAGCTCGCGCCAGCGGAAGCAGCGGCTGAGATGCCCGCCGCCGGTCTCTTCCAGGGGCGGCACCGCGCTGTCGCCTGTCTC
>NZ_BDLP01000505.1:0-2584 GCF_001950415.1 Roseomonas sp. TAS13 | reverse complement strand
GCCAATGAAAGGCGGGGTCCGGGGACATACCATGTCCCCGGCGGTGGGGGTTCCGGGGGCAGGCGGAGCCTCCCCCGGGGCTGGCCACAAGTGCGACGCCACAGCGTGTCGCCCCAGCGTGTCGCCCCAGGCGAAACCCGGCGGCCTACCGCAGGGTCGGGTCCAGCCGGTCGCGCAGCCAGTCGCCGATCAGGCTGACCGAGAGGGTGGTCAGCACGATCACGGCGGAGGGGGCGAGCAGGATCCAGGGGGCGCGGGTCAGGTACTCGCGCCCATAACCCACCATGTTGCCCAGCGAGGTCATCGGCGGCTGCACACCCAGGCCCAGGAAGGAGAGTCCGCTTTCCAGCAGGATGATCTCCGGGAAGGCCAGCGTCATCGACACGATCAGGGTCGAGGCGATGTTGGGCAGCACGTGGCGGCCATAGATGCGCCAGGGCGAGGCGCCGAGCTGGCGCACCGCCGCCGCGTAGCCCTGGGCGCCGGCGCTGATGGCGAGGCCGCGGGCGATGCGGGCATAGCGTTCCCAGCCGTTGAGGCCGAGCAGGCAGATGAAGAGCGGCAGGCTGTTGCCGAAGAAGGCCAGCACCGCCAGCGCCAGGATCAGAAAGGGCATGGCCGCCTGGAAATCCACCAGCGCCATCACCGCCTGTTCCACCAGCCCACGGAAATGCGCGGCCAGGAAGCCCAGCAGCGTGCCCAGCACCGCCGAGATGGCGGTGGCGCCGAAGGCGATCAGCAGGCTCATGCGGATCGAGGCGATGAGCCGGCTCAGCACGTCGCGGCCCAGCTCGTCCGTGCCCAGCGGATGCAGCCAGGTGCCCCCCAGCCCGACCGGCGGGGCGAGGCGCGACCGCAGGTCGAGCGCGGTGATGGGGAAGGGGCTGATCCAGTCCGCGGTGAAGGCCACCGTCAGCATCAGCACCACCCAGCCCAGGCCGAGCAGCACGGGCAGCGGGACGGGGACGCGCTTCGGTGCGGGCGGCGCCGTGATGGCCGGGGCGGAAGCGGGCGCGGCGGGGAGGGCGAGGTCGGGCATGCGGCTCTGCCTCAATGCGCGCTGGCGGCGCCGACCCGCAGGCGCGGATCGAGGACGCCATAGAGCAGGTCCACGACAAGGTTCGCCGCCACCATGGTGGCGGCCACCAGCAGCAGGATGCACTGCACCACCGCCAGGTCCCGGTTCGCCACCGCCACCACCAGCAGGCGGCCGACGCCGGGCCAGGAGAAGACGCTTTCCACCACCACCGCGCCGGCCAGCAGGCTGCCCACCATGAAGCCCACGATGGTCACGGTGGGGATGGCGGCGTTGGGCAGCGCATGGCGGCGCACGGCGGCGTGCCAGGGCACCCCCTTGGCGAGGGCGGTGCGCATGTAGGGCTGGCCCAGGACCTCCAGCATGGCGGAGCGGGTGAAGCGCGCCAGCACGGCGGCCCCGCCCATGCCCAGGGTGATCACCGGCAGGATGGCGTGCCGCCAGCTGTCCTGCCCGCCCGAGGGCAGCCAGCCGAGCTGCACCGCAAAGACCAGCACCAGCACCAGGCCCAGCACGAAGGAGGGCACGGTGAAGCCGGCGACGGCCAGGAACATCACGCCCCGGTCGATCCAGGAATTGCGGTGCAGGGCGGCATAGACGCCGGCCGGGATGCCGAGGCAGAGCTTGATCAGCAGGGCGGGGATGGTGAGGGCGAGCGTGGCCGGGACACGTTCCGCCACCAGTTCGATGGCGGAGCGGCCGTCGCGCATGGACTGCCCGAGATCGCCGTGCAGGATGGCGCCGAAATAGCGCAGGTACTGCACCCAGAGTGGGTCATCGAGGCCCCAGGCGCGGCGGAAGGCGGCGATGGCCTCGGGCGGCGCATCGGCGCTCATGATCAGCAGCGCCGGGTCGCCGGACAGGCGCAGCACGATGAAGGCGAAGCTGACCACCAGCAGCAGGGTCAGCAGCGCGCGGAACAGGCGGATGCCGAGGAAACGGAGCATTCAGGCGGCTTCCAGCACGGGTGCGTCCGACAGGCCGGTGCCGGCGGTCATGTCGCCCTGTGCCACGTGGCAGGCGACGAGGCGGCCGTCGCCGCGCAGCTTCAGCGCCGGCGATTCCCGGCGGCAGAGCGGGCCCGCCACGGGGCAGCGGGGATGGAAGGCGCAGCCGGTGGGCCGCGCCGCGGGATTGGGCGGATCGCCGCGGAGCACGATGCGGTGGCCGCTCCGCCCGGGCTGCGGGATGGCGGAGACCAGGGCGCGCGCATAGGGATGGGCGGGGTCGTGCAGCACCGCGTCGGGTTCGCCTTCCTCCACGATGCGGCCGAGATACATCACCGCCACCCGGCGGCTGACCTGGCGCACCGCGCGCAGGTCGTGGCTGACGAAGAGCATGGCGATCCCGGCGCGCTCCTGCACCTCGCAGAGCAGGTTCATCACCTGCGCCTGGATCGAGACGTCCAGCGCGCTGATCGGCTCGTCGCAGACCAGCAGGGCAGGGTCGGTGGCCAGGGCGCGGGCCAGCACGGCACGCTGCCGCTGCCCGCCGGACAGTTCGTGCGGGTAGCGTGCGCCCTGGTCGGGGCGCAGCCCCACGGCGCGC
>NZ_BDLP01000504.1:0-2600 GCF_001950415.1 Roseomonas sp. TAS13 | reverse complement strand
TCGCCTTACGGTGGAGCTGTGCGTAGATGTGATCAAGAGACAGGCAGGGGCGGCGGGATGGCGTCGAGATCGAGCCGTGCGACGTCGATCCGCCCGTCCACCGCCGGCACGCTGCCGGGCCGCAGCCGCAGATCGCCCGTCGCCTCGGCCTGTTCCGAACGCAGGGAAAGGTTCCGCAGCCCGACCCAGCCATCCGCCTCGCCCACCAGATGCGTGCTGGCCTCCAGGCCCCGCAAGCCGGGCAGGGGCAGGTGCGCCCGCTGCCCGAGGGTGCGGAGGTCCTGGATCTTCAGGGAAAGGTCCATCGCCGCGCCTTCGGGGCCCGGTCCCGCCAGCGTACCGCCAAGGGACAGGGCGAGATCCTCGCCGGTCACCGAGAGCTGCAGCGGCCAGGGGCCGCCCCGGCCCGACCGCACCGCCCGCGGCGGCGGCAGGTCGGCCCTCCAGCTCAGCGGCAGGTCGCCGATCTGGGCCTCGCCGGTGGCGGAAACCCGGGCGCCGAGATCCGGTGCGGTGACCGTGATGGGGCCCAGCGAGATGTCCGGCCCGCTGTCGCGGCGGGGCAGGTCCACCTTGCCCGCGGCGAGGCGGATCGACGTCGGCCCCCCAGGCGCGAGGTCCATATCGAGGGCAAGGTCCTCGGCCGGCGGCAGCGCCAGTCCCGGCACCAGCATCGCCAGCCGTGCGGTGTTGTCGGCGGAGACCCTGAGCCGGCCGGACCAGACGTTTCCGGAGAAGGTGCCCGAAAGCTGCGCCTGTATCCCCTCGCCGGACAGGGAGGCGTCGATGGGCCAGTCCTGGGCGGAGGGCCGCCCCGGCTGGGTTCCCGATTGGGCGGAAAGCAGGCCGGACAGGCTGCCGCCGCGCGCGTCCAGCGACAGGGCGAGACCCCGGAAGCCGACATCGCCCATCATGCGGAGCGTGCCGTCGCCCTCGGTGTGCAGGGCCAGCGCAGGCAGCGCCAGCTGCTCCGTCTGGCCGGAACGCATGTCGTGCCAAACCGCCCTGCCGTCGCGCAGCTCCACCTGGCGCAGCTCCACCGCATAGCCCTGGACGGGGCGGCCCCCGGTGGAAGCGGCACCCGGTGCCGGGGCGGGCCGGGAATCGGGCGCCTGCGCTGGGGCAGCGGCCGGATGGAAGCGCCAGTTGGGCTGCCCCGCGGCATCCGTCTCCAGCAGCAGTTCCGGCGCCACCACCGTCAGGTGCCGGATCTCCAGCCGCTGCGACAGCAGCGGCAGCAGCGCCACCTCCGCCTCCACGCGGCGGGCGGTGAACATCTCGGGCCGCGAGCCGCCCGGGGCATTGGCGAAGCGCGGGCCTTCCAGCACCACGGTCGGCACCAGGGCCAGCTTCAGCCCCACGGGGCCGGACAGGGTGAACGGGCGGCCCGTGGCGGCGGTCACCGCGCTTTCCACACGCCGGCGCAGGTACTCGCCATCCAGCAGCACAGACAGGGTGGCATAGCCCAGCAGCGGCAGGGCCAGCACCACCCCGCCCGCGATCCACCAGCCCCGGCGGCGGCGTGGCGGGGTGGGCTCGCGGCCTGGCGGAAGCCCCGCGGGCGGTTTCAGGGGTGGTCCCGGCGGGCGCCCGCCATCCATCGGCGCCTCGGGCGTGGCCATTAGCCGCGTATCCAGCGGGAGCGAGGGGTCTTCGGGCGGTCGAAGCCGAGAAAGACGAAGGTCTCGTTCATGTGCGGCGGCAGCGGCGCCGCCACCTCCAGCCGCCCGCCCTCGGGGTGCGGCACGGCGATGGCCCGGGCATGCAGGTGCAACTGGCCGGACAGGTCCTCCAGATGCGCCGCCGAGCCGCCATACTTGCCGTCGCCCACGATCGGGCATTTCAGCGCCGAGGCGGCATGGACGCGGAGCTGGTGCGTGCGGCCAGTGAGCGGGTTCATCTCCAGCCAGGCGGCATGGCCGCGCGCCGCGTCCACGGTGCGGTAGTCGGTGACGGCGCGGGTGCCCTCGCCATCCTCGGCCGGGGCGGTGCGCTCGCCACGGGCGCCGGCCAGCTTGGCGAGCGGCATGTTGATTCGCCCCTCACGCGGCGTGGGCACGCCGGCGACCACGGCCCAGTAGGTCTTCTCCGCGTCGCGCCCCCGGAAGGCGGCGGCCAGCTTCGCGGCGGCGGCGGCGGTGCGGGCCAGCAGCAGCACGCCGGAGGTGTCGCGGTCCAGCCGGTGGACGAGGCGCGGCCGCTCCTCCGCGCCGAAGCGCAGCGCGTCCAGCATGGCATCGAGGTTGCGGGTGATGCCCGGCCCGCCCTGGACCGCCAGCCCGTGCGGCTTGTCGAGCGCGATCACGCTGTCGTCGCGGTAGATCACCATGCGCTCCAGCATCGCCGCGTCGCGTTCCGAGACCTCGCGGACCGGCTTCGGCGCCGGGGCGCTGGGCATGGGCGGGATGCGGATCTCCTGTCCGGGGGCGAGGCGCGTGCCGGTCTCGGCCCGCTTGCCGTCGACACGGATCTGCCCGGTGCGCAGCATCTTCTGCAGCGCACCCTGGGTCAGGGCGGGATAGTGCCGGCGGAACCAGCGGTCGAGGCGCAGATCGGCCTCGTCTGCCGCGACGGAGCGGGTGGAAACGGTCATGACGGGG
>NZ_BDLP01000503.1:0-2603 GCF_001950415.1 Roseomonas sp. TAS13 | reverse complement strand
CCCGGCCCCCGTCAGCGCGCCCAGCAACCCGCCGGCCGCGGCACCAGCGCCGGCCCCGGTCAGCGTCGCCACCAGCCAGCCCGCCGCCACCACGGGCCCCACGCCCGGAATCGCCAAGGCCCCAAGCCCGGCCGCGAGCCCCGCGCCGCCACCCAGTACCGTCCCCAGCGTGGCACCGATCCCGGTCCCGGACTCGGCGTTCTCCGCAGTATCCGTGTGGTCCCCGGCACGCCCCCCGGGCGCCGTGGCAACATCACTCCGCTGGCCCTCGGCATTGTTGGCGAGGATGCTCACATCCTCATGCCGGAAGCCCGCAGCCTCCAAGTCCCGCACCGCCGCCATCGCGTGGTCGCGGGTGTCGAAAAGCCGGGTAATGGTCCGCATAGCCATGGTTCGCGTTCCTCTCGTTTCGTTCTCTCGTCATCCGCCGCCCTGCCGCCGCACCCTCCGCGGCCATCCCCGCGGGAACGGCCCCTGCGGGAACGACCACGGGACGCCGGCCTCAGCGCGTGGCGGAAGCGGCGCCCGTCACCACGTTGCCGCGGAAATCCAGCCCCACATCCACGGTCTGCCCGTTCCGCGTGGCCTTGCCGCGCCAGACACCCGCATCATCCTTCTTCAGCTCCGAAACATGCGAGTAGCCCGCCGCCTCGATCCGGCTCTGGGCCTGCCCCTCGGTAAAGCTGTTCGCCCCGGCTTCCGGCGTCGTCACCGGCGTCCCCGAAGCCTGCGGCCTGGAACCCGCCTCGCCCGCCGGCCGCGGCGCGGTCATCGGCGTCGCCGTCCCGGGCGTGGTCCCAGAGGTCGTACCCGGGGTCGTCCCCGTCGTGGCCCCGGGCGTGCCCTGCGCCATGGTCGATCCGCCGCCACCCGGCATCGTCGGCGTCCCGATCGTGCCCTGCGAGCTGGTCCCCGTCTGCGCCATCGCCGCAGGCACGAAACCCGCCGATCCCAGCACCAGCCCCGCCGCCACCGCGAAACCACCGATGCCGTTCATAAGACTGCCCCGCATGCGCGCTCTCCTTGTCCATCTGCGGCGTTGTCCAACCGGGCACTCCGGCCCGTCCGCCTGTGCCCGTGTTAACGACCCATCGCCGCTTCCGTTGACAAGCACCGTCGCAAAAGTTGACAATGGCCGTTCACGCGGCGACCACGCCCGCCCGAACCACGGCGCGGCAGGCCGACCGGGAGGCCGCCCGCTTCAAGACCAGCCGCCCTCACGGCCACGCGGGTCAGCCGGCACACCCTGGGCGGTGGAAGAACCCCCCACCCCCTGCTATACCCACCCACCACAGGCTGCCCGACCCCGGTCCCCCACGACCCATGGTCCGGCGGCCACGACGGATTTCTGGACGACGATTGACGATGGCCCGACGGCGGCAACTCTACGAAGGCAAGGCGAAGATCCTCTTCGAAGGTCCGGAACCGGGCACCCTCGTCCAGTACTTCAAGGATGACGCCTCCGCCGCCAACGGCGCGAAGAAAGGCATCATCACCGGCAAGGGCGTGCTCAACAACCGCATCAGCGAATACCTGATGACGCGCCTCTCCGACATCGGCATCCCCACCCACTTCATCCGCCGCCTGAACATGCGCGAGCAGCTGATCCGGGAGGTCGAGATCATCCCCCTCGAACTGGTGGTCCGCAACGTCGCCGCCGGCTCCCTCTCCACCCGCCTCGGCATCCAGGAAGGCCAGCGCCTCCCCCGCTCGATCATCGAGTACTACTACAAGAACGACGCCCTCCAGGACCCCATGGTCTCCGAGGAACACATCACCTGCTTCGGCTGGGCCTCCACCCAGGACCTGGACGACATGGTCCAGCTCGCCCTGCGCGTGAACGACTTCCTCACCGGCCTCTTCCTCGGCATCGGCATCGTCCTCGTGGACCTCAAGCTCGAATTCGGCCGCTTCTACGAGAACGAGGAGGTCCGCATCGTCCTCGCCGACGAGATCTCCCCCGACAACTGCCGCCTCTGGGATAGCAAGACCGGCGAGAAGATGGACAAGGACCGCTTCCGCCGCGACCTCGGCAAGGTCGAGGAAGGCTACCAGGAAGTCGCCCGCCGCCTCGGCATCCTCCCCGAGGCCGGCGTCCGCGACCTCAAGGGCCCCGAACTGATGCAGTGACGGCCCCGCCAGGCCCTCACCCGCCCCACCGCTTACTCCCTGGGAGACCCCACCCCGTGAAAGCCCGCGTGACCGTCATGCCCAAGCAGGGCGTCCTCGATCCCCAGGGCAAGGCCATCGCCCACGCCCTCGCCAACCTGGGCTACGACGCCGTCCACGACGTCCGCGCCGGCAAGGTCATCGAACTCGACCTGACCGAGACCGACCCGGACAAGGCCAAGGCCCAGGCCGAGGACATGGCCCGCAAGCTCCTCGCCAACACCGTCATCGAGAGCTTCCGCGTCGAGGTCTCCCCCGCGTGATCCCCAGGGGGAGAGCGGCGGAGGGAACCCCGCCCATGCCGCGCCCCCACCCCATGGGTCATCCCTTTGGCGGGGCCCCGCTCGCATGATCAAGGCCTCCCTCCTCCTCATGCTGGGCCTCACCGTCCTCGTCGCCATGACCCTGCGCTGGCGGGAACGCCACCACCCCCC
>NZ_BDLP01000502.1:0-2609 GCF_001950415.1 Roseomonas sp. TAS13 | reverse complement strand
TGTCGCGGGCATCCCGACCGCGGTGATGGGCGAGGCGGGCGAGGGCGGGCCGGTGATCGCCATCCTGGGCGAGTACGACGCGCTGCCCGGGCTGAGCCAGGAGGCCGGCCTGGCCGAGCCGCGCCCGGTCGAGGGCCAGGAAGGCAAGGGCCATGGCTGCGGCCACAACCTGCTCGGCTCCGCTGCCCTGCTGGCGGCAGCGGCGGTGAAGGACTGGCTGGCGGAGAACGGCATCAGGGGCCGCGTGCGCTACTACGGCTGCCCGGCCGAGGAAGGCGGCGCCGCCAAGGGCTTCATGGTGCGCGACGGCGCCTTCAAGGATGTGGACATCGCCATCTCCTGGCATCCGGCGCCGCTGTCCGGCGTGAATGATGCGGTGAGCCTCGCCAACACGCGCATCGACTTCACCTTCACCGGCCGCTCCTCCCATGCCGCCGCCGCGCCGGAACTCGGCCGCTCGGCGCTCGACGCGGTGGAGCTGATGAATGTCGGCGTGAACTACATGCGCGAGCACATGCCGAGCCATGCCCGCGTCCACTACGCCTATCTGGACGCCGGCGGCATCGCGCCGAACGTGGTGCAGGGCTCGGCCAAGGTGCGCTACCTGATCCGCGCCGCCGACCTGAACGAGCTGAACGCGCTGGTCGCCCGCGTCCGCAAGATCGCCGACGGCGCGGCGCTGATGACCGAGACGACCGTCGCCACCAAGGTGGTCAGCGCCGTCTCGAACCTGATGGGCAACACGCCGCTGGAACAGGCGATGTACGACAACTTCCAGCGCCTGGGCCCGCCACAGTTCGACGAGGAGGACCGTGCCTTCGCGGAGGAGATCCGCAAGACGCTGAACGACGACGACATCGCCGCCGCCTTCCGCCGCGCCGGCGTGCCGGTGGACCGGAACAAGCCGCTGGCCGACTTCATCGTGCCGCTGCATTCCAGGGGCCGGGGCGGCGTCGGCTCCACCGATGTGGGCGACGTCTCCTGGGTGGTGCCGACGGTGCAGGCGCGCGGCGCCACCTATGCCATCGGCACGCCGGGGCATTCCTGGCAGCTCACGGCGCAGGGCAAGTCCGGCATCGCCCACAAGGGCCTGCTGCATGTCGCCAAGGTGATGGCGGGCACGGCGGTGGATGCGTTGCAGGACCCCTCGCTGATCGAGAAGGCCAAGGCCGATCTCGCGGCGCGGACGGCGGCCACCCCCTATGTCTGCCCGCTGCCCGCGGATGTGCAGCCGCCCATCCAGGCGATGAGCAAGGGCGTCTGACCGGACAGGTGGGGCGGCTCCGGCGGCTATTCCCGCCGGACCGTCCCCGCCTCTGAGGGGGTGGATCGATGCCCGGCCGGGGGCCGCCTGCCGCGGAAAGAGGGGCTTTTCCGTGTGGCTGGGGCAGATCTTAGCGAACCAAGCTTAAATCCAACGTGGAATGATGACTTTTGCGTGTGAATGATCCATAGGAATCACGTCATGCGGGTGGAGCGAGGTCGGGTTCATAGAAGCCTGAGACCGCCGCCCCCTCCGATGCCGCCGAAGAGGGTCCCCCGCCGCGACATGTTCCTGGACGCTCCGACCCTGATCCTGGCCGTCACCCTGGTGACCGGCACCAGCGCCCTGGCCTGCCTCATGTCCTGGCGGGCCAGCCCGGGACACGACCTGCCGCTGATCTTCGGAGGGGCCTTCCTCAGCGAAACCCTGGCCATGGCCCTTCAGTTCGACCGCTCCGCCCTGCCTCTGCTGGTGACGGTGGACCTGTCGAACGCGCTGGCCATCCTCTGCTCCGCGCTGATCTGGGCCGGGCACCGCCGGGCCGACGGGCGCGCGACCCCCGTCCTGCTGATCCTGCTGGCGCCGCTGGTCTGGCTCCTGGCCTGCCGGATCCCGGAATTCTACGGCCGCTACGACCGACGCGTGCTGCTGGCCTCGCTCCTGCACGGCGGCCTGTTCGCCGTCGCGGCCTGGGAGCTGTGGCGTGGCCGGGCCGAAAGGATCTCGGCGCGCTGGTGGATGTTCGCGGCGATGGTCGGCAGCGTCGCGGTCATGGCCTTCCGGGGTGTGGCGATGCTGGTGTCCCCCGATCCGGTGCGGTTCCACTTCCTGCCGGATCTCTCGCTCGGGCTGGTCCTGGTCAGCGCGCTCGTCTTCTTCGTCCTGCACGGCTTCGGG
Source organism: Roseomonas sp. TAS13 (assembly GCF_001950415.1). NCBI lineage: Bacteria > Pseudomonadati > Pseudomonadota > Alphaproteobacteria > Acetobacterales > Roseomonadaceae > Roseomonas > Roseomonas sp. TAS13. Next base: position 448 of record NZ_BDLP01000502.1, on the reverse strand, counting down.
GCGGTGACCATGATCCGAGAGCGTGCGGAGGCCCATTACCGCCGGGAGGCCTGCAGCGACCCGCTGACCGGCTTGCCGAACCGCCGTCGCTTCGACCAGGCCTATGCCCATGAATTCGCGCGTGCGCGGCACCATGGCCGGCCGCTGTCGGTCCTCATGATCGACGCGGATCACTTCAAGGCCATCAACGACCACCACGGCCATCCGGAAGGGGATGCCTGCCTGCGGCGCGTGGCGAATGTGCTGCAACGCAACCTGCGCGACGGCAGCGACCTCGCGGCCCGGCTCGGCGGGGAAGAGTTCGCCGTCCTGCTGCCCGGGACCGGGCTGGAGGCGGCGATGGGCGTGGCGGAGCGGATCCGCCGCTCCATGCGGGCACAGGGCATCCCGCACCCCACGGCACGCGGCGGCATGGCAACGCTGAGCCTGGGCGTCGCCGCCATGGCGC
>NZ_BDLP01000501.1:0-2622 GCF_001950415.1 Roseomonas sp. TAS13 | reverse complement strand
TTTGGCCGCTCTCCTCGCCGCCCTCCGACAGGCAATCCTCACCCCGATCAGCCAAGCCAGCGTCCCGACAGGCCGCACCCTGCTCGCAGGGGCGACAGCCTGAAGACGTTGTTCAAGGCCGACTACAGACACGCTCCAATTTGTGCACGACGGGGGTGGGCACCGCCCAAGCCGGCGCGTGGCAGGGCGGTACGGGCCATTCTCCGTGTCTGCCACGCCCAGACTGCCATGTCGCCGCCCCCTGTCCGGAGAGGCAGGAGGGGGTTTTGGGGCCTATCCTCTCCATGGCCAGGATATGCGTATAAGCAGGGCTCTGGGAGTCGATATGAAATTTAGTTCCGGATTTTACTTGGCTTACTCCGCCACCCCGTGGAACGCTCCCGGCGACCCCTTCCCACCCCCGCCGCCAGCGCCCTGCATTCCGTCCGCTAATCCCCATTTCAGCTGCTTGCAACTCATTCGAACAAGCCTTCGGTCATGTCGGGAATTGCGACGCGAACAGATCCTCCAGATCATCTTCCGTGATGGCGAGCGCCGTGCCGGCCGCGCCGCCGAGGATGCCCGCGACGATGGCCTGCTTGCGGGCCTTGAGGGTCTCCATCTTCGCCTCGATGGTGCCCTCGGCGATCAGGCGGTGCACGAAGACCGGCTTGTCCTGGCCGATACGATGGGCACGGTCAGTGGCCTGGTCCTCGACGGCCGGGTTCCACCAGGGATCGTAGTGGATCACCGTATCGGCGGCGGTCAGGTTCAGCCCGACGCCGCCGGCCTTGAGGCTGATCAGGAACAGCGGCACCTCGCCCGACTGGAAGTAGCGCACCGGCGTTGCCCGGTCCCGGGTCTCGCCGGTCAGCTTCACATAGGCGATGCCGCCGCGGTCCAGTTCCGCCTCGATCAGCGCCAGCATGCTGGTAAATTGCGAGAAGAGCAGGATGCGCCTTCCCTCGCCCAGCAGGGCCGGCAGCATTTCCAGCAGTCGGTCGAGCTTCGCCGAGCGTGCCTTCTGGGGTTTGGCGCCGGACAGCTTGAGCAGGCGGGGATCGCAACAGGCCTGCCGCAGCTTGAGCAGGGCATCAAGGATGATGATGCCGGAACGGGCCAGCCCGTGCTGCTCGATGGCCTTCCGCACCTTGGCATGCATGGCCATGCGGATGCTCTCGTAGAGGGCGCGCTGGCCGCTTCCGAGTTCCACCACCTCCAGGATCTCGGTTCGCGGGGGCAGGTCGCCGGCGACTTCGGCCTTGGTCCGGCGCAGCAGGAAGGGGCTAACCCGGCGGGCGAGCAGGGCCTGCCGCTGCGCGTCGCCGCCACGCTCGATCGGTGTCCGCCAGAGGCGCCGGAAGCTCTGCTGGTCGCCCAGGAAGCCGGGCATCAGGAAGTGGAACAGCGACCATAGCTCGCCCAGGTGATTCTCCAGCGGCGTCCCGGAGAGGCACAGGCGCTGCCGGGCCCGCAGCCGCCCCGCCAGCTTCGCGGTCCCGGCCTGCGGGTTCTTGATGGTCTGTGCCTCGTCCAGCACGAGGATGTGCCATTCCTGTTCTGTCAGCACGGCGTGGTCGCGGATGAGAAGGGGATAGGTGGTGATGAGCAGGTCGTGCCGGCCGATCCCGCCGAAGTGCTGCGCGCGATCCCGGCCGTGCAGCGCCAGCACCCGCAACGACGGCGCGAAGCGGCCTGCCTCTGCCAGCCAGTTCGCCACGAGGCTGGTGGGGCAGACGACGAGGGCCGGCCGGTCCAGGCGCCCCTCCGCCTGCTCGATGGCCAGGTGCGCCAGGGTCTGCACCGTCTTGCCCAGCCCCATGTCATCGGCCAGCACGCCGCCCAGGCCGGCCGCGCGAAGGCACTGCAACCAGTCCACGCCGCGCTGCTGATAGGGCCGGAGCGACGCGGCGAAGCTGGCCGGCACGGTGCTGGGAGGGATCCCGTCGGTGCCGCGGAGCTGGCGGCCGAGGGCGCGGATGGCCTCCCCGCCCTGCCAGGCGATGCCACCCTGTCCCCCGGTGGCCTCCAGCAGGGCGAGGTCGGCGGCGCGGGCGCGCGGCAGGCGCAGGCGCCCCTCGGTCAGTTCGAGATCCGGTCCGGCGAAAAGCTCCAGCAGCATGGCCAGGATGCCGTGGAGATGCGCTCCGGGCACGGAAAGCAGCCGGCCATCGGGCAGCGGGAACACGAAAGGCAGGTCTTCGCCCTCCTCCGCCGGTTCCGACCTGGGCAGGGGGAGATCCGGGCCGCGTTGCCGCAGCAGATCGAGCAGGGCCGGCAGCAGGTCGATCCGCTCGCCCTCCACCATGATGCCGAGGTCGAGATCGAACCAGTCGATCCCGCTCGCCTCCTGGATCCGGGCGGCGATATCGCCCTGCGCCTCGATCAGCCGGATGGGGAAGTCATCCGCCACCTCGACGATCCATCCCGCGGCGCGCAGGGCGGGCACGTCATGCAGCAGGAAATCGATCCAGGTGCCCGGATCAGGGTCCGGCAGCAGCCAGGCATCGGCCTCGGCATGCCGTCCCGGCCCATGCGAGAGGTTGCTGAGGCGATGGAGGGCCAGCGTCTCCAGCATCCGGGTTGCCATGGCCTCGGCCGCCTGGTCACGCCTGACCCTGTGGAGCTGCCCGTCCCGCATGA
>NZ_BDLP01000500.1:0-2627 GCF_001950415.1 Roseomonas sp. TAS13 | reverse complement strand
CCGACACGGCCCCGTCCGGGGCCTCCAGCCGCAGCCGGCGATGGCCGAGCAGCACGAAGTTGTCCTCGTCGAGCCAGCGCAGGAAGTCGCTGGCCACCGCCCCCGAGGGCGCCCCGGCCACGTCCTGCGCCGCGAGGCGGAGCTGCGCCCGCATGGCGGGATAGTCGGACACGGCCTGGCGCAGGTCGGCCAGCGTCCGCCGCAGCGTGGCCTCCACCCCGGGCCAGTCCTCCGGCGGGGCGGCATCCTCGCCCAGCAGCCGCGCCGGGGCGGGCGAGATCTCGATGCGCATCATGCTCTCGGCCGGCTCCTGCGGGCCGAAGCCCAGCAGCCGCCCCCCGGCATCGCGCCGCACCGTCATCACCGGGTGCAGCAGCCGCCGCACCGTGCGCCCCGACAGGGTCAGCGCCGCCATGGCGCTGTCCACCAGAAAGGGCATGTCGTCCGTCACGATCTCCAGCAGCGCGCCGCCGCGCCCCGGCCCCGGCGGCTGCAGCCGCAGCTTCGCCTCGGCGGGCCGCCGCTCGGAGGCCAGGGACCAGAGCGAGATCGCCGCCGCGGCCAGCGCCTCGGGCGATTCGGCCGCCAGCTCGGCGGTCGGCAGGGCCTCGAAGAGATGGCGCAGCAGTACCGGCAGGTCTTCCGGCAGGGCCGGCGCCAGCCGCCGCGCCGCCTCCCCGGCGGCGCCGAGGATCTCCTCCCGCAGCCGGTCCGGCCCCGTCCCGGCCCCTGTCTGCCGGCCGGCTTCCTGTTCCACTCCACGTCCGGCGGGGCTGGCGTCCTGCGGCATGGTCCTTGTCCTTGTGCTCTGCCCTGCCTCCGGCCTGCTTGCTGCGGTCCGGTTGCACAGGGCGGTTCCTGGCGTCCCCGTTGGTATCGGCGCCCTGTCCGGGGGACGCAAGGCACGCACCCGTGACGCTTCCGCGCGCCGTTCCCCACCGCTCCGCTGGCCCCGGTCCACCGGTAGCAGGACGCCCTTCCGATGCAACCGCGCCACAGATGCCGGCGATGCGCGCCGCACAGGGTGACGGCCCCGGGGGCGGCGATGACGGCCGCCCGGCCCTCGGCTAGGCTGCGCGCCATGGCCCTGTCGCTCTCCGACCTGCTGTCGCCGGTCACGCCGGAACGCTTCTTCGCCGAGTTCCACGACCGGCAGCCGCTGCACATCCCGGGCGGGGCGGCGAAGTTCGCCGCCATCCTGTCCTGGCGCGCGATCGACCGGCTGCTGGACATGACCCATATCTGGTCCAGCCATTCGCTGCGCCTGATGATGGACACCCAGGCGGTGCCGGCGGAGGCCTATTGCATCCGCGCCACCGGCCGCGACGGCCAGCCGGTGCAGCAGCCCGATTCCCGCAAGCTGCGCGAATGGGTGGCGCGCGGGGCCTCGGTCGTCATGAACGACGTGGACAGCCTGAGCCCCGGCCTCGCCTCGGTGAGCGATGCGCTGGAGGATGCCGGGCTCGGCAAGGCGCAGGCCAACGTCTATATCTCCTTCCGCCAGCACAAGGCCTTCCCCGCCCATTTCGACACGCACGACGTCTGGGCCGTGCAGGTCGAGGGCGAGAAGGTCTGGAACATCTGGGCCAACCGGGCGGAATGGCCGATCAGCCATCCCTCCTTCCGTTCGCTCGGCCAGGCGCACCACGAGCAGGCCAAGGGCCCGCTGCGCGAGAAGGTGGTGCTGAAGGCCGGCGACCTGCTGTATTTGCCGCGCGGCTGGTATCACGACGCCATCACCGAGGCCGACACCTCCGTCCATGTCGCCTATGGCGCCAACGCGCCGCTTGGCCTGGACCTGCTGTCGATGCTCTTCGAGCGCGCCATCCAGGACCCGCTCTTCCGCCAGCCTCTGCCCCGCCAGGACGGCACCCCCGCCACACAGTTCGCGCTCACCACCCGCGCCGGGCAGCTCGGCACGCGCCTGTCGGAATACTGCCGCGAGCCGCGGGTGCTGGAGATGCTGGGCCGCCTCGTCGCCGAGCACCGCTTCCACCGCGGCGGCAACAACCTCCTCGCCACGCGGGGCCTGGCCGTGCCGGAGGCGGAGGGCACCCCCCCGGAGGAAACGGGCGAAGGCGGCTTCCGCGTCGTGGCCGAGGGCGCCAAGCCCGTGCGGCGCGGCAGCGAATGGCTGCTGAAGACCGGCGCCGGCACGCTGCCCCTGTCCCCCGCCGAGGCCGAGGCCGCCGGCTGGGTCCTGTCGCGGCGGGAGGTGGACGAGGCCGGGCTCAGCAGGGCGCATCCGGGCGTGGATGCCGCCGGCTTCCTCCAGCGCCTCGCCGGGGCCGGGCTGCTCGCCCAGGCGGCCTCGTGATGCTCCCGCTGCTGCACGGCCTGCTGGCCGCGATCCTCGCCCCCGCGATCCTCGCACTGGCCTCCGCCCAGGGCGCCGCCCAGGCCCCGCGGCGGGACTTCAGCTGCGTCGGGGCGGAACGGCTGGAGGACGATGTCTTCGCCATCCCCTTCCACTCCGGCAATGCCCAGGTCACGGATGCGGCGCGCAGCGGCCTCGCCGCCGCCGCCCGGCTGATCAAGGCGGAACCGGACCGCGATGTCTGCGTGCTGGGCCACAGCGACCGGGCTGTCTCTTGATCACATCTACGCACAGCTCCACCGTAAGGCGA
>NZ_BDLP01000499.1:0-2627 GCF_001950415.1 Roseomonas sp. TAS13 | reverse complement strand
GTCGAGGCCAGCCTGGAGGTGCGGCAGCGCATCGCGGGCGCCTGGGGCATGGCCGCCTTCGTCGATGGCGGCAGCGTGCAGGAGGACAGCGCGCCCGGCTTCAGCAACCTGGCCTTCGGCGCCGGCCTGGGCGTGCGCTACGCCACCGCCATCGGCCCGATCCGCGCCGACGTGGCCTTCCCGCTGAAGAAGCTGCCGGGCGATTCCGGCTACGGCCTCTATATCGGCATCGGGCAGGCCTTCTGATGCGGCGCGCGCTGAAGTGGGCCGGCATCCTGCTGCTGGTCCTGATCCTCCTCCCCGTCGTCGTGGTCGGCGGCGTGCTGGTCTTCGCCAATACCTCGCCCGGGCAGGCGATGATCGCCCGGCTGGCCGGGCAGTACGTGCCCGGCCTGACCATCGAGGGGCTGCATGGCGGCCTGCCCTTCGGCCCGCGCATCGACCGGATCGCCATGGCCGATGCCAAGGGCACCTACCTGACCATCGAGAACGCCTCGCTGGACATGGATCTCGGTGCCCTGCTGCACCGGGAGGTCCGCATCCGCCGCCTCCATGCCAGCCGCCTGGATTTCGAGCGCGTGCCGGAAAGCACCGCCCCGGCGCCGGAGCCGCAGCCCAGCGAGGGCGGCAGCCTGATCCCCTCCCTGCCCCAGCTTCCCGTCGGCCTTGCGCTGGAGGCGCTGGAGGTCGAGCGGCTGGAGATCGGGCAGGCGGTGGCCGGGATGCCCGCGGCGCTGAACCTGCAGGCGGGCGGGCGGCTGGGTGAGGACGGCGCCTTCCTCGGCGTGAAGGCGCGGCGGCTGGACATGCCCGGCGCGCTGGATGCCGATGTCGCCCTGGCCCCCGGGCAGCGGGTGAAGCTGAACCTGTCCTATGACGAGCCCGCGGGCGGCATGGTGGCCGGGCTGCTCGGCCTGCCCCCTGCCCCCGGCAGCGCCCGGATCACCCTGGACGGTCCGGCCGAGGGCGCCGCGCTGACGCTGCGCGCCGCCATCGGCGATGCGCTGAAGGCCCAGGCGGACGGCACGCTGGCCCTGCCGGCGACCGGCGGCCTGGGCCTGGTGGCCAGGGGCAATGTCCAGGCCCCCGGCCTGCTGCCCGCTCCGGTCACCGGCGGCGACTTCGCCGTGGACCTGCGGCCCGAGGGCGCCGGCCTGCGGCTGAACAGCTTCCTCGTTTCCGCCGCGCCGGGCCGCGTGGAAGGCAGCGGCTATGTCGGCGACAACAGCGACCTGACAGTCAAGGCGGAGCTCGGCCGTTCCGAGGCATTGGGCGGCCTGCTGCCCCAAGGGATGGGCTGGGACGGCATCACGCTGAACGCCCATGTCACCGGCTCCACCAGCGCCCCGGGCATCGAGGCACAAGGCGTGGTGCGCCAGCCACGCATCCCGCAGGCGCCGCCGACCCTGGTGGGCGACGCCATCCGGCTGGACCTCAAGGGCGACGGCGAGCGCATCGAACGCCTGACCGTGGCGGGCGCCGGGCTGAACCTGGAGGCCTCGGGCCGCTACCGCGACACGCTCGACCTCGCGCTGAAGGCGCGCATGGGCGATGCGAAGGCGCTGGGCGACCTGCTGCCGGCCAGCATCGGCTGGGGGGCGCTGGAACTCGACGGCACCGTCACCGGCACGCAGCAGGACCCGATGGTGGAGGCGAAGCTGGTGATGCGCGACCCGCGCCTGCCGGAACCGGCGCCGGGGCTGCTCGGCAAGGAGCCCGTGCTGACCCTGCGCGGCGACCTGAGGCGGATCGAGCAACTGGAGCTGACCGGGGCAGGCCTCACCGCCACGGCCTCCGGCTCCTACCGGGACCCGCTGGACCTGACGGCGCAGATCCGCCTCGCCAATGCCGAGGCCACCGGCCAGCCGGTGCGCGGGCGGATGCAGGCCGACCTGCATGTGGGCGGCACCCTCGCCGCCCCCACCGTACAGGCCAAGGTGAACAGCCCCGAGCTGATCGCGCAAGGCCACAAGCTGGAGAACCTCCAGCTCGATGCCGATCTTGCCCGCCTCTCCCCTCCGACCGGCTCCGCGAAGCTGAGCGGCCGGCTGGACGGACAGCCGCTGAGCCTCGACGCGGCCTCCGCGCTGAACGAGCAGGTCCTGCGCATCGAGCGCCTCGCCGCAGTCCTCGGCCCACTGCGCCTGGACGGCGGCGGCAACTTCGACATCGCGAAGCTGCTCTTCGACGGGCAGGTGAAGCTGGAGGCCCGCGACCTCACGCCGCTCTCCGGCATCGCCGGCATACCGCTTGCCGGCGGTCTGAACCTGGAGGCCCGGGGTGTCCCGGATGCCCGCGGCGTACAGACGGTGAAGGCCGACCTGCGGCTGAACCGGCTGACCGCCGCCGGAACGCCGGTCGATGGCACGGTGAAGGCCGAGGGCGCGCTCGACGCGCTGAACCTCCAGGCCCAGATCGCCGCCCTCGACGCCCGGCTCAACACCCGCGCCAGGATCGATGCGGTGAGCGCGGACCGCACGGTGAACCTCGCTGCGCTGGACGTGACGCGGGGGCAGATGGGCATCCGCCTGACCGCGCCCGCCACGGTGACGCTGCGGCAGGATGGCGGCATCCGGATCGGCGACATGGCGCTGGCGGCCCGGCCGGGCGGCACGCTGCGCCTGGGC
>NZ_BDLP01000498.1:0-2637 GCF_001950415.1 Roseomonas sp. TAS13 | reverse complement strand
CCAGGCTGGCCACGACCAGCGAGAGCAGGATGACGCCCATGGCGAGGAAGATGGCGAGGTCGCGCGCCGGGAAGGGCGCGCCGTCCGGCGACACCAGCGGCAGGGTGAGCACGCCGGCCAGGGTGATCGCGCCCTTCACGCCCGCGAGCGCCATGACGGCGACGAGGTGCCAGCTCGGCCGTTCCGGCGAAAGGCCCTTTCGCGAGGCGTGCAGCAGGATGAACTGCACGGAGATCCAGACCCAGGCGAAGCGCAGCGCGGCGAGGCCCAGGGTGATGGCGATGACATAGAGCAGGAGCCAGCTCTCGTCGTGGTGCTCGGCCTGGTTCACCGTCGCGGCGGCACTCGCCAGGATGCGGGGAAGCTGCTCGCCCAGCAGGACGAAGATGGCGCCGTTGGCGGCGAGCTGCACCGTGTCCCAGACCGCGGTGCGGCGCATGCGCGTGACCGCCATGGCGATGCCGAGGTTCTCCACGTAGTTCATGGTGATGCCGGCGGCGACGGCGGCCAGGATGCCGGAGGTGTGCACGTGCTCGGCGGCGAGGTAGGCGCCGAAGGGGATCAGCAGGCTGACCAGCGTCTGGATGCCCGGGTCCTCCCCGGCGCGGCGCAGCAGGCGCTTCTGCACGAAGCTGACCACCACGGTCACGGCCACGCCGACGGCGACGCCGCCGAGGGCGAGCTGGAGGAAGGTGACGGAGGCCTCGGCGAGGGAGAAGGTGCCGGTGAGCGCGGCCGCGACGGCGAAGCGCAGGCAGACCAGGCCGGAGGCGTCGTTCAGGAGGGACTCGCCTTCCAGGATGTGCATCAGCCGGTGCGGGATGGGCACGCGCGCGGCGACCGATGAGACGGCGATCGGGTCGGTGGGCGAGAGCACGGCGGCGAGGGCGAAGGCGACGGCCAGCGGCATGGCCGGGATCAGCCAGTGGATGAAGAGGCCCATGCCGAGCACGGTGAAGACGACGAGGCCCAGCGCCAGGGCGAGGATGGTCCAGCCGTCGCGGAAGAAGCCGCGCTTGGGGATGCGCCAGCCGTCGAGGAAGAGCAGGGGCGGCAGGAAGACGAGGAAGAAGATCTCGGGCTCCAGCTCCACCTCGAAGTTCGGGCCATAGGCCAGCAGGGCGCCGATGGCGATCTGGAGCAGGGGAAGCGGCAGCGGGACCGGGGAAAGGCGGGCGATGTAGTTGCTCACCACCACGGCGAGCAGCATGACGAGGACGAGGGTGACGATATCCATGTGATTTCCCGAGCCTGCTTCCGTCTCCGGTTCCGGCGGCGCCTCTCCCGCCTATCGCGACAGCGCTTCCAGGTTGTCCACGCGGCGCAGCGCCGGAAAGACCCGCATCCAGAGCAGCACGATCACGATGCTGCCAATGCCGCCCAGCACCACGGCGGGGACGGTGCCGAGCAGCGCGGCGGTGACGCCGGATTCGAATTCGCCGAGCTGGTTGGAGGCGCCGATGAAGAGCATGTTCATCGCGTTGACGCGGCCGCGCATGTGGTCCGGCGTCGCGAACTGCACCAGCGCGGAGCGGATCACGACGCTCACCACATCCGCGGCGCCCAGCACGACGAGCGCCGCGACGGAGAGCGGCAGCCAGGTGGAGAGGCCGAAGACCACCGTGGCCAGGCCGAAGACGCCCACGGCGCCGAACATCTTCAGCCCGGCATGGTGGCGCATCGGAAAGCGCGCCAGCAGCAGCGACATCGCCAGCGCGCCGATGGCGGGGGAGGAGCGCAGCAGGCCGAGGCCCCAGGGGCCGGTGTGCAGGATCTCCTTGGCATAGACGGGCAGCAGCGCCACGGCGCCGCCAAGCAGCACGGCGAAGAGGTCGAGCGTGATGACGCCGAGCAGGATGGGCCGGGTGCGGATGAAGCCGATGCCGGCGAAGGCGTTGGCGAGCGTCAGCGGCTCGCGCCGCGGCGGCGTGTGGTCCAGCCGGATCAGCGTGGTGGCCAGGGCGGCGGTCAGGAAGAGCGCGGTGACGATCGAATAGGCAAGGCCGGCGCCGAGCGCGTAGAGGAGGCCGCCCAGGGCCGGGCCCAGGATCATGGCGGTCTGCATCGCCGAGCTGGTGAGCGAGATGGCCTGTTGCAACTGGGAGGACGGCACGAGGCCCGGCAGCAGGGAGGTGGTGGCGGGGCTCTCGAAGGCGCGGGCGGCGCCCACCGCCGCCACGGCCACGAAGACCAGCCAGGTCGGGGTGTGGCCCGCCAGGGCGGTGGCGGCCAGGGTGAGGCCGGCCAGGGCCTCGGCGAGCTGGCAGGCGCGCATGATGTGGCGGCGGTCGTACTGGTCCGCGATATGGCCCGCCGGCAGGGTCAGGATCATCTGCGGCACGAACTGGGCGAGGCCGACCATGCCGAGGGCGAAGGTGCTGCCGGTCAGCGCATAGACCTGCCAGCCCACCGAGACGGCGATGACCTGGAAGGCCAGGGCGGAGGAGACCCGGGTCACCCAGAAGAGCAGGAAGGAGCGGTTTCGCAGCAATGGGGACGCCGCCTCGGCCTGGGCGGCGGATGGCGCGGTCGCGGTGTTCAGGGGGCCGTCGCCGGCCGGCTGGGATGGTGCGTCACTCATGCGGGGGCGGTCGGGCTGTCTCTTGATCACATCTACGCACAGCTCCACCGTAAGGC
>NZ_BDLP01000497.1:0-2643 GCF_001950415.1 Roseomonas sp. TAS13 | reverse complement strand
TCGCCTTACGGTGGAGCTGTGCGTAGATGTGATCAAGAGACAGGATGTAGTCGCCCGCGCCGACCGCCACCGTGCTGGGCCACCAGCCCTGCGTCACGATGGACAGCGCGCCGCGCGGGGCACCCGCCGCCAGTGACGGATTGCCGGAGCCCACCACCAGCCCGGTCCCGTCCGTGAAGATGGTGGCGTCCGAGAAGCTGTAGGGCCCGGTCGGCACGTCGCCCTGGCTGCGCGGATCGCCGGTGCGGTACTCCCGCCGCCAGTCCCATATGCGGACCGTGTTCGCCGAGCCGGCGAGTGCCGCCAGCAGCCCGTCCATCACCCCGGCCTGCACACGCCCCAGCGGCTCGAAGCTCGCCTCCGCCACCCAGCGCGCCCCCTCACGCCGCAGCACCTGCGTCGCGCGGGTGACGGGGGAGACGAAGCGCAGCGTGTTGTGTTGGAGGTAGAAGCTCAGCCGCGACGGCCGCAGCGTGGCGGGCCAAGCATATTCCGTCATCGTAGCCTCCTGAGGCCTATCCCCGCACGATGGAGGTGGCGCTGCCGCCGCGGCGGATGGCATCGAGCGTGGCGGCACTCGCCTGGCGGACGATCTGTGCCGAGAGCACGCGCAACCGTGCCTCGACACCGGCATCGGCACCGCGCGCATCGATGGTGATGCTCTGGTTGATCACCGGCCCGCCGGGCGCCATGCCGTTGGGCAGCACGGTGCCGCTGCGGTTCGGCACGAACCATTCGGGGCCGCGCTCGCCCACGATGTAGGGCTGCCCACCGGCGACCGGCCCGCCCTCGGCGCGGAACAGCCCGCCCAGCGCCGAGCCAATCCCGGAGAAGATCGAGCCGAAGTCAAAGCCACTGAGGCTGGAGGTGACCGCTGTGCCGAGCGGCTCGGTGATGGTGCGGCGGACGACGATGCGGGCGATGTCCTGCAGGATGCCCTGCAGCACCTTGGAAAAACTCTCGCCCTTGATGATTGCGTCCTCGAAGGCCGACGAGAAGGTCAGGCCGAGTTCGCGCGCCGTGTTGCTGGTGCGCTCCGTGGCCTGCTGCACGCGCTGCTGGCTGCGCTCCAGCTCCTCCAGCGCGGCATTGGCCTCGCGCGAGACGGTCTCGTCGGGGATGGGCTGGCCGATGCGATCGGCGCGCTCCACCAGGCGGCCGAGGGTTTCCAGGCGGCGGGTGTAGCGTTCCTGGGCATTCTCGTTGTTCTGGATCAGCCGCTCGCGCTCGCGGATGATGTCGTTGATCTCGCGCTCGGCCTCGCGGTCGGGGCGCGGGATGGATGCCACGCGGCGCGTGGTGCCCTCGATGCGGCGCAGCGCCTCGTCGCGCTCATGCAGCGCCAGGGTCTCGAGGCGGGTGCGGTCGGCGGCGGTGATGCCGCCGGCGGCCTCGGCCTCACGCAGGCGGCGGACGCGGTCGTCGTATTCGCTGTTGATCCGGAAGCGGTCGTCGAGCGCCTTGCGCAGTTCCTCGGCATCCGCGGCGGTGCGGCGGCGGCGGGCCTCGGCGGCCTGGCCGGCGGCGGCCTCCTGCTCGGTGCGCTGGCGCTCACCGGCGGCCTGCTCGCCGCGGGTGATTTCCTCCTGAAGCTCGGCGTACTGCCGGCGCAGCTCCTCGAGGCGCGCGGTGCGATCCACGCCCGCCTGCTGCTGCGCGGTGCCGACCAGCCCGCCACGAATCGAACCACGCCGGGGTTGGGAGCGCAGGCTGTCGCGGCCGTCGCTCTCCGCCTCGAGGCGGGCGATCTGGGCACGCAGGGCCTCGGCCTGGGCGCGGCGGTCGGCCTCCTGCTCGGATGGCAGCAGCAGTCCGGAGCCGCGGCGCACCCCGTCCAGCACGCGGGCGGCGCCGGAGAGCGCACGGGCCAGCGCGTTGGACAGGCCGATGGCCTGGTCGAGCCGGGCCAGGAATTGGTCGGCGGCGGCGGTGAGCTGCCCGAAGGCGCGGCCGACCGAGAGCGGGGCGCGCTCGAACTCGCCGTTCAGCCGCTCGACGGCGCGCAGCAGCGCAGGAAACACCGTGTCGGCGGTGAGCTTGCCCTCGGAGCCGAGCTTGCGGAGCTCGCCGATGGAGACGCCGAGCTCGCGGGCCAGCGCCTGCGCGAGCGTCGGCAGGCCTTCCAGGATGCTGCGGAGTTCGTCGCCCTGCAGTGTGCCCGACGCCAGCGCTTGCGCGAGCTGCTGGGTGGAGGAGGCGATCTCCTGCTGGCTGGCACCCGACGCGATGGCGATGCGCTGGAGGCCGCCGACAAGGGTGGCGACCTGGTCGGAGGTGGCGCCGATCTCGCGGGCGGCGATCGAGAAGCGGGCGAAGGCATCGACGCTCTCGCGGACGGCGACGCCGGTCTGCAGGCTGTCGCGATAGAGCCGGTCGTAAATCTCGCCGGCGCGCTCGACCGAGCCGAGCGCGGTGTTGAGGCGGCCCATGGACTGGGTGAGCGCGTCGCCGGCGACGACCACCGCGCGCAGGCCGGCGGCGAGGCCGGCGATCTGCACGCCGCGCACGGCGACGTCGAGGAGGTCCAGGGCGCGGGACGCGCGGTCGGCGCCGCCCTGGATGCGCTCCAGGCTCCGCTGGCCGGTGTCGCCGACCTCGCGCAGCTCCTGCTTGACGCGGGCAGCGTCGTCCAGCGACAGACGG
>NZ_BDLP01000496.1:0-2645 GCF_001950415.1 Roseomonas sp. TAS13 | reverse complement strand
GCCGCAAGAAGCACGCTCTGGTACGGGCGGGCTGAGGCCGGGCGCGGCCCGCTTCCGGCGCTTCGCGTCCCGGGATCGGGGTCAGGGGCCGGCCTGACCGCCCCGCGCCAACGAAAGGCGGGCCTGGGGCAGCCACGGGCGCGGTGCCCCGTTCCGGGGGCGCGGCGCTTGCAGGCTGGCGGGGCGTCGCCACTTGCGGGGACCATGGCGCGGAATGGCATGCTGCCCGCTTACCTTTTCGATCCCCGGATCATCTTTCTGGAACCCGCCATACGCGAGGGCGAGAGGGGGCGCGAGATCCTGGCGCGCTTTCCGGAGGCGCGGCAGGTGGAGGTAGCCTCGCACTGGTCCATTCCGGCATTGCGGGAAGGGGCGGCGGCGGACTGGCTGGCGGCCAAGCGCGACGTGCTGGTGCTGGGGGTGAAGAAGACCCTGGCCTGCCGGCCGAACGGGCGCAGCGCGGATTTCATCGCGCCCTCGGTGTCCAACGGCTGCGCCATGGCCTGTGCCTATTGCTACGTGGCGCGGCGCAAGGGCCATGCGAACCCGGTAACCGTCTTCACCAACATCGACGCCATCACCGGCTTCATCGCCCGTCACGCGGCACGCCAGGGCATGAAGCTGGAGCCCAACCAGGTGGATGCGCGGGACTGGGTCTATGACATCGGGGAGAATGGCGACCTGTCGGTGGATGCCGCCATTTCCGGCAATGTCCGCGACCTCGTGGCCCTGTTCCGCGACCTGCCGAACGCCAAGGGCTCCTTCGCCACGAAATTCGCGAATCCGGCGATCCTGGACTACGACCCGCGCGGACGGACGCGGGTGCGGGTCTCGCTGATGCCGGAAGCGCGGGCGCGGCTGCTGGACGTGCGGACCTCGCCGGTGGCGGAGCGGATCGCCTTCGCGGGCGAGGTGTTCCGCGCCGGCTACGAGCTGCACCTGAACTTCTCGCCCGTGGTGGTGCACGAGGGCTGGGAGGCGGAGTGGCGCGAGCTGTTCCGGCAGATCGACGGCCAGCTTCCGGAGGCGGCGAAGCAGGGGCTGGCGGCGGAGGTGATCATGCTGACCCACAGCGCCGAGCTGCACGGGGTGAACCTCGCCTGGCATCCGAGGGCGGAGGAGCTGCTCTGGCAGCCGCGCTGGCAGGAGGAGAAGACGAGCCAGAACGGGGCGCGCAACCTGCGCTACCGGCACGGGGTGAAGGGCAGGCTGCTGCAGCGCTTCATCGCGATCCTGGGCGAGGAGATGCCTTATTGCCGCATCCGTTACGCTTTCTGATGGCATTGTCCATTTTTTAAGATGAATCCGCGATTTGTAACTTGCTTGTTGCAGCGCGGCATGGGATGGCGGCGGACATGCTCCGCGCCCTCTACAACTGGATCATCGCCCTTTCCGCGCACCCCCGGGCCCCGGCGGCCCTGGGAGCGGTGTCCTTCGCGGAAAGCAGCTTCTTTCCCATCCCGCCCGACGCCATGCTCATTCCCATGTGCCTGGCGCGGCCCGACCGGGCCTACCACTACGCCTTCATCTGCACCGTGACCTCGGTGATCGGCGGGCTGCTGGGCTATGCCATCGGCACCTACCTCTTCGAGGCGGTGGCGCTGCCGGTGCTGGCCGCCTATGGCCATGCCGACGCGCTGCAGACCTTCGGCGCCTGGTTCGAGCGATGGGGCGCGGCGGTGATCCTGATCAAGGGGCTGACGCCGATCCCCTACAAGATCGTCACCATCGCCGCCGGCGCGGCGCATTTCTCGCTGCCGATCTTCTTCGTGTGCAGCGTCATCACCCGTGGCGCGCGCTTCTACATGCTGGCCTGGCTGCTGCGCGCCTATGGCCCGCCGGCGCGGGAGTTCATCGAGAAGCGGCTGAACCTGATCGCGGGCGCGACCGCCCTGGCGATCGTCGGTGGCGTGCTGGCGCTGCGCTACATCTGATCCGGGGACCGGGGGGGGACCTACGCCGCTCCCCCCGGCGGGCGCTTCACAGCGCCTCGACGGCCTTGCGTACCAGCGCCGCGTGCTCGGCCGGCTTCACCTTGCGCCAGACCTGCACGACCTTGCCGTCCGGCCCGACCAGAAAGCTCGTGCGCTCCATGCCCATGTACTTGCGCCCGTACATCGATTTCTCGACCCAGGTGCCGTAGGTCTCGGCGATGGCGTGTTCCGCGTCGGAGGCAAGCGGGAAGGTGAGGCCGTACTTCGAGGCGAACTTCTCGATCGCCTTCATCGGGTCGGGCGAGACGCCGATCACCGTCAGTCCCAGCCTGCCCAGCGCCGGCAGCGCCTCCTGGATGCCGCAGGCCTGCTGGGTGCAGCCGGAGGTGTCGGCCTTCGGGTAGAAGTAGAGCAGGAAGGGCTTCCCGCCGAGGGCCGCCTTGCTCACCGTGCGGCCGCCGCTGGCCGGCATGGTGAAGGGCGGCGCGTCCATGCCCGCTTCGATCACGTGGCGATCCTTTCCCGCTGTGCTGCGCCTCCGCCCGGCGGAGGGAGGGAGCCGAGATGGCGCTCGAAGAGGGTCCGGACCATCTCGGCGGTTCCCTGCATCTCCGCGCGCAGGGCGCCCAGGTCAACCGGGGCGGCGGAGTCGGCGGCGCGATCCGTCATGAAGGGCGCGCAGGCACGCAGCAGCGCCGTGCCGGCGGCGGC
>NZ_BDLP01000495.1:0-2651 GCF_001950415.1 Roseomonas sp. TAS13 | reverse complement strand
CAGCGAAGGGGAGGTCCAGGACCCTCAGGGTCCTGGCGGAGTGGGGGGTTTGGGGGCGAGGCGGAGCCTTGCCCCCAAGGCGCGCCCCTTTATCGTTCAGCGCAGCACCGTGCCGCGAGCCGGACGGCGGTATGCCCCCGCAGCACCCGGGGGCTGGGCATCACCAGCAGGCAGTCGTCATGGGGGGTGCGGATCTCCTCCTCCCCGTCGAGGGCGATCAGCGTGTTCCGGCGCGGGATGACCGTGCCGCCGCGGAAGCTCTCGGTGAAGGCGAAGCCATGCCGCCGCGCCGTCACCGTGCGGGTCACGCGCCAGAGCGAGGCGTCCGGAGCCGGTCCGGACAGCACCGTGCCGGGCATGGCCGGCTCCAGCAGGCCGAGGCGCCGCAGCAGGGCGCGCCCGCAGCGGTCCAGCAGTTCCGGCGTCCCCGGCTCCCAGTGCGCGCCGCCTTCCACCAGCAGCCCGCAGGCGCTGGAGGCGGGGTCGCGGAAGCGCGGATAGTCGATCAGCCGCAGCCCGTCCGCATGCCCGTCATCGGCCACCACCACCGGCGGCGTGCCCAGCGACAGCGCCAGCGCCTGCGCCCGGACGGAACGCCCGACCAGCAGCAGCGGATCGGAGGGCCAGAGCATCGAGTGCAGGTCGAGCAGCACGTCGGCGCTCGCCACCAGCGGCCGCAGCTCCCGCGCCCGGGCAAGTTCCAGCGAGGTGCGGGGCCCGTCCAGCACATGCGGCGCCCAGACCCGGTTGAGATCCTCCTCCACGAAGCGCGACATGGTGGGATCCTCCGGATCGAACCGGGCGAAGGCGTCGAGATTCGCGAAGACCAGGCTCAGCCGCCCGATGCGGGGCCGCAGCCCCTGCCGAAGCCATTCCGCCAGCACGATGGCCCCGGCGATCTCGTTGCCATGGACCAGGGCGGTGACCACCACATGCGGCCCCGGCCGCGCCGCGCCAAAGGACCAGGCGCCCGGCAGCAGGTTGCCCGCCAGGAACGGGGCGAGGTCCGGCACCGGCAGCTGCACCGGAAAACGCGCAAGCAGGCCTCTCAGCCCGATCTGCATTCCCCCCCTCGCCCCCTCCCTCAGCCGCGCCCGCGCGCCTGCGTCACGAGGCGCCGCAGCGTCGTCAGGTCCACCGCCCCCGGCACCAGCGTGTCGCCGATCACCAGCGCCGGCGTGCCCTCGATCGACAGGGCCTGGGCCAGCCGCAGGTTCTGCTGCAGCCGCGCCTCGATGGCCGGGTCGTCCATGTCGCGCCGCATCCGCGCCCAGTCGAGGCCGAGCTTCTGCGCCTCCGCCTGCAGCACCGCCTCGGTCGGCTCCGCACGAAGCTGCATCAGCCGGTCGTAGAGCGGCACGAACTTCTCCTGCCGCTGCGCCGCCAGCAGGGCACGGGAGGCCAGCACGCTGTTCGGACCCAGAATCGGGATCGCCTTCATCACCACGCGCAGCTTGCCGTCCTGCGACAGCAGCTCCTGCATGGTCGGTGCCAGCGCCTTGCAATAGCCGCAGCGGGGATCGAAGAACTCCACCACCGTCAGGTCCCCGGCCGGGTTGCCTTTCACCGGATCGGCCGGATCGCGCAGCAGGGCCGCCGCCTGGGCCTGGATGGCATCGCGGCGGCCACGCTCCTGCTCCGCCTGTTGCGACTGCTGCATGGCCGCCACGGCATCGCGCAGGATGGTCGGGTCGGTGCGCAACGCCTCGCGCAGGATGCGCACGATCTCCTCGCGCTGTGCCGGGGTGAAGGGCGCCTCCTCCGCCCGCGCGGCCGCGAAGGGTGGCAGGGGCGCGGCCACAAGGCCGGAAAGGGCCAGGAACAGGCCGGCGGCGATCCGTGTCCGCATGAATCATGTCCTTCCGAGACGCGCGTCGCGCGGTTCCGATCCGGGCAGGTGCCATCCCCGGGGCCCACCCGGCAAGCCGGGCCCGCCACCCCACGGCCCGATCCATCATCCGGCCCGATGGCCGAACCCGTGACCCTTGGCCGCACATCGTCCGGGGAATCGGCGGCCACGGCAAGCGCGCCCGCGCGCGACATGTCGATTCAGCAACGGGACCTGCCCGGTTGCCGCTGGATGGGAAGGCGTTTAAGGCGCCATTCGTGTTCCAGGGGCGCGGCGGCCCTCCGCGGGCATGGGAAGCCGCGGCGGTGGCATCCGGAAAGCCCTGGAGGAGGCCCCCGGCTTCCCCTTATGGGGTGGCCGGTGGCCTCCGCCATTGCCACAGCCCACCCGTCGAGCCGGCGGGCCGAACCGGTCAGGGAGATTGGACAGCAGCATGGTCACGGCGGTGCAGAACGAGGCCGGTACGGGCCGGACGGATGACGCCCAGCCCCATTGGGCCCAGCCCCGCCGGCAGGCCGGGCGGCCGGAGGGCGGGCGCCGGATGCGCGGCCTTGGCCAAGACTCCATGGACCGGGGCTCCAAGGGTGGCACCCGGGGTGCCTCCCCCGCCCGGGCGCTGTGCCTGGGCCTCGCCGCCAGCCTGGCCCTGTCCGGCTGCTCGACCGTCGACCGGGTCAGCCAGAGCCTGGGCCTGACCGGCGGGGCGCAGCCCGGCGACCCGGGCTACGTCAGCGGCTTCCTCGGCGGCGCGGCGGCGGACGACCCGCGCGCGGTGCTGGTGGCGCGCGACGTCCTTTCGCGC